>CAYJUB010000419.1:0-2859 GCA_964373145.1 uncultured Moraxellaceae bacterium | reverse complement strand
CGCCACAGCAAACAACAGCAGGGCATTTATAATAACCGCAAGAATTTCAAAGCGATAATAGCCATAGGTCCGCTGTTCATCCGCAGGACGTCGACCCATCCGAATTGCCATAATCGCGATCGCAATGGCAGCCGCATCCGTCGACACATGTGCCGCATCAGACAATAAAGCCAAACTGTCTGCCCACAGCGCACCCAGCACTTCCACCACCAAAAAAGTACACGTCAACGCGAGCACAATCCATAAGCGTCCCTCATTCTTGGCGCCTATGGCGTGATGATCGTGGTTGTGGTGAGGCGAATCACTCATAATGAACTCATTTAATGGACAAACAAAAAAATCACTTTGCAGACAAGGCTTAGTGTGTAAAATAAGCCGCAAAGTACAATCTTCAAATTATACTTAAAAAATAAAATGGATGAAGGAAAATCACCACCGCAGCCTGAGTCATTCACATATGAATCTACTGTATTTTTCCCAAGAAACTGATCCAAAAAGACCGTAATCTTGACCTAAATACGTATTTTTTCTTTGTAATCTAAAACAAATTTAAAAAAATCGTATAAATCCAAAAAAGTTCTGAAATAGATTGTGTTACCCTTCAGGACAATTTGATTCACCTTGATGATGTTTACTTGATCGCTTATGTCTACTGTTTTCTTTTGTGCGGATGATTATGCGCTGAATACACCGATTAGTCAGGCAATTTTGCACCTGCTGAAATCGAGTCGCATACAAGCCACGTCATGTATGACCCAAGCACCTGATTGGGAAATGCATGGCGCAAAACTCCGTGAAATAAAGAACGCCCAACCACAAACCCAAGTCGGTTTACACTTCAATCTGACCCATCAATTTTCAGATAATATGCTCTATCGACCACTCGGCAACCTGATGCTCAGTGCATGGTTAAGAATGCTCCCCGAGGCGGAAATTCAAAAAACGCTGTCTTATCAATGGCAAAGATTTATTGATGTGATGGGGCGAACGCCTGATTTTATTGATGGGCATCAGCACGTCCATCAATTCCCCGTGATTCGTGATGTGTTATTAACCTTCTTGACCAATAAAGGCTATAGCGGTTGGATTCGCAATCTCAGCCACACCGTAGTGACGCCAAACTTTTTTATTAAGAGTAAATCGTTGTCATTGTTGGGTGCACATACGCTCGCTGAGTCATGCGAAGAATTACATTTTCGGCAAAATGCCCGCTTTGCTGGGGTTTATGATTTTACCAACGCCACGCCTTATTCAGCACTCATGCAACATTGGCTTGACCGCATCAAAAACAATAAGCCATCCAGCTCAGACGATGTGCAGCACAGTCTCCTGATTATGTGTCATCCCAGTGTCGATGCCTCTGATGCCACAGACGTCATCGCGCAAGCGCGGGTTCGCGAATATAATTACTTCAAATCCGACCAGTTTGGACAAGATTGTGCCGATCGCCACATCGCTTTTACACAGTTTGCAGCAAAGCGACCAGGAGAATTGTAAATGTCACGCGAAAATCCATTTATCTCTTGTGTAATCCCTGCATATAACGAAGCCGAAAACATTCCGTTATTTATTCCTGCGCTCGCCAAAAACCTGACTGAACTCGGAGTGAATTTTGAGATCATCGTGGTTGACGATGGCAGTAAAGACAGTACGTTAGCCTCATTGCAGCCGTTGTTAGCGCTCTATCCGCTCAAAGTATTTGCCTTATCTCGTAACTTTGGCAAGGAAGCAGCCATTACCGCAGGGCTCGATCAAGTCCGTGGCAATGTCACCCTGTTGATTGATGCGGACTTTCAGCATCCCATTAGTGCCATTACAACCATGCTTGATCTCTGGCGCAGTGGTTATGACATGGTCTATGGCATCCGCAATCGCGAAACGGAAGGGGCAATCAAACAATGGCTGACACGTAAGTTTTATTCGACATTAAATCGTATTTCAGCGATTGATATTCCTGCCGATGCGGGCGATTTCCGTTTAATGGACCGCCGTGTGGTCGATGCGCTACGCGATTTACCAGAACGCACCCTGTATATGAAAGGGCTGTACGCATGGGTGGGTTTCCGTAGTATTGGTGTGCACTTCACTGAAGCGGAACGTCATGCAGGCGAATCCAATTTTAACTGGAAACGCCTGACAGGGCTGGCAATAACAGGGCTTACGGCTTTTTCTGACTTGCCGCTACGCATTTGTATTTTTCTGGGTGCGTTCATCGCGTTGATGGCATTGGCTTACGGTATTTACATTACGGGTGAAAAGCTGATTGAAGGTTCAGCTCTTCCTGGTTGGACAACACTTGCTGCTGGCATGATGTTACTCGGGGGCATCCAGCTCTTATTTATTGGTGTGCTCGGCGAATATATTGCACGGATTTATAATGAGACCAAAGGTCGGCCAAAATACATTGTTGCCCGTCAATTCGATGCTGAAAACCCAGCACTGCCACACGAAATGAAAGCCACTTCTGCGGACGCTTCTCCAATTCATGCTGCGACACCAGTGACTCAGCCGAATGACTAATCAGAAATCTCTGACTGAAACCATTGGCCAACTCATGCGCTTTGGCGTGATTGGGGTATTGGCGGCAATCACCCATTATTACATCGCGATTTACTTAACCAACAATCAAGTGGCGGCTGCGTGGGCAAATCTGGTTGCATTCGTCATTGCGTTTTGGGTGAGTTATTTCGGTCATCGTTATTTTAGTTTCGAGGCCGGTGATGTGTCGCATCAGCAAACCTTGCCACGTTTCATTCTGGTCGCTGTGCTGGGTTTTATCTTGAATGAATCCTTGCTACTCCTTATGCTACATTTCACGCACATTAGCATTGCATTAGGCTTACCCTTTATTATTGTCAT
>CAYJUB010000418.1:0-2865 GCA_964373145.1 uncultured Moraxellaceae bacterium | reverse complement strand
ATTATTCTGGTTCTCCGTTGCTTAGCTGATTGGTTTATTTGTCGCGACGTATTCTTCCGTCTACATCGCAACGGGTTATGCAATCTTTATGAAACTGACACGCCAAGACTTTAT
Organism: uncultured Moraxellaceae bacterium; assembly: GCA_964373145.1. Taxonomy (GTDB): domain Bacteria; phylum Pseudomonadota; class Gammaproteobacteria; order Pseudomonadales; family Moraxellaceae; genus Aquirhabdus. The sequence continues at coordinate 2,751 of CAYJUB010000418.1, read as the reverse complement.
TGTTCAGGTCAAACCTGAATTTGAAGAAGAAAGTGTTGTGTTTCATGATCCGAAAGCGCCAAACCGTCAGTAATCACTGATTGCGTGCACGTGAAAAAGCCTGTCATTGAATTGACAGGCTTTTTTTATGAGTGTACTAATCAAACAAATGCCTTTAATGCAACATGATGTTCAGCTGATCAACCGCCTCAGTCCATTCAGAATCTTGACGTAAGGCATCTTGCAAAAAATGACGCTGACCATCATTCCAATAGGGTGCGTTATTGACATACACCTCTTTAGGTAACGTATGCGTTGCAGCAAAACGTTCCATCGCTTCGGTGCTATTACTCAGACCTAACTGTGCAAATAAATTTTCGATATTGTTAGCTGACATATCCATACGAATGTTCCTCTGCCAATTTCTCTTCTGATTTATCCAGCAAATAATGATGTATAAAACATCACTGACACCTTGATTGTAATCCTTCCATAACGTACCGCAAGCGCAATTCTGGCTATTTTTAGTACAGCATTTGAAAGCAATCAGATAAGGTTAGAAGGGATTTTTTTTGATTCGGGTCTACTGATTTACGTCTCTTTACGTGAATACAATTGAAAATGCCAACTACGCCACTATTATATTTGTACGTGATCAATTCTGATCGCGACTTAATTAAAGAGGAATGTTCCATGTTGCGGATTGGTCTTTTTTTATTGACTAACCTCGCGGTGATGGTCGTAGTCGGTATTATTTTATCGGTTCTGGGCGTAGGTTCTACGCATACAGCAGGCGGCTTAAATCTAGGGAATCTTTTAATACTGTGCTTTGCTTATGGCATGGTGGGTTCAGCAATCTCGCTCTTCCTCTCCAAACCTTTGGCGAAATGGAGCACCAAGACCCAAATTATTCAACAACCTGCTAACCAAGCTGAGCAATGGTTAGTACAGACGGTTCGAGAACTGGCGCAAAACGCTGGCATTAAACCACCTGAAGTCGGTATTTTCCCAAGCTACCAATCTAACGCGTTCGCAACAGGCTGGAACAAAAACGCGGCATTGGTTGCCGTGTCTACAGGTTTGCTTGAGCGCATGAACCAAGACGAATTACGCGCCGTACTTGCCCACGAAATTGGTCACGTCGCCAATGGCGACATGGTGACCTTGGCACTGGTGCAAGGCGTGGTTAACGCGTTCGTCATGTTCTTCGCCCGCATTATCGGTAACTTTGTGGATCGCGTGATCTTCAAAAACGAAAGTGACGGCCCAGGTATTGCTTACTTCGTCACGAGTATCGTGATGGATATTGTGCTCGGTATCGCCGCGTCAGCCATCGTGATGTGGTTCTCGCGTAAACGTGAGTACCGTGCTGATGAAGCGGGTGCACGTCTAGCAGGCAAAAATGCAATGATTAATGCCCTGCTCCGCTTACAGCAAGAGCAAAACTTGCCTGATCAAATGCCTGCGGAAATGAAAGCGTTTGCAATCAGTGCAGGTAAAGAAGAAGGTTTTAGCATCGCTGCTTTGTTTCAAACACACCCAAGCATCGAGCAACGTGTTGAAGCACTGCAAAAGCTTAATGTTGCATAAATACTAAGTCATACGTGAAAGAAAAAACGCCTTCATTGGCGTTTTTTCATTTTGCATCATGGGAGTCATCCATCCCTCTTATCACCAATTCAATAACAAAAATAATGACAACAATTCAAACTTAGGCACTTCAAACTAAGTACATATATTTATTATATAAAAATAATTCACCCAAGAAACCCCTACAAGCTTAATGAAAAATACTGCGCATTCATTGAACTTCATCCCCCAAATGGGGGATGGAAATCAGGCAACGATTACGTGACTATATACAGCACCAAGCGTAACAGCATACATTCCTATACAACAGCAATTGAACTCATGTAAACCCAATGAGCGAGTCACTCATCCACGCGAAGAATATCCGTATATACAGATTAATAGGTGTTTTTGTGTTTGCTACTGAATTATGTGTATTGGCTTTGAGGAGGCACTCATGAGCACACCACTCACCTCTCAGACAATCACCTGTAAAGTGTGCTGTTTTAGCACCAAGATCATTATCAATGACAACAGCGAATACTTACCCGCATGTAAACGTTGTGGGGCTCAGCGATGGGATGTTTCAGCCACAGAAAAAATAAAAAATTTGAAGCCGATCCCCTTTATCAAAAACCTATTACACACCAAGATTTTTTAAACCCGTTCAATGATCTGCATGAACGACTCATTGAAAGAACGGGTGATGGGTGGAGATCCAACATGAGCCATCATACGAGAAGCAATCATGATGGTGGAGCACAAAAGGCTCCTATCCAAAAAGATATAGAGACTCTACGGGAAGCAACAAACCATTCATAAACTTATCGATTTATAGTTTTCTTAGACGACCTGACATCCGAGAGGCAAACCGCCACCTAATCTCATCCTACCCGACATTAGCCATGTCATGATCATCGAAAATATGAAATGACTCCCCAACCAATCTCACGAAGTGGTCTATGGAAAATATGAGCAGCTGGATGGATAACAAACACAATCACAATATTCTTCAAGAATAACAATAAATTATAACAATAAGAGATAATAATAATTCCGTATCAAGGGGAGCGTCTTACGGCGCTCTCTTTTTTCTTTTTTCTAGAGGTTTTTAAATCAAAGGGGGAGAGTCAAACGCTTGGAATAGTCTTCGCTACCCCTATATAGCAACATTTGTTTGATAAACCCCTGAATGCTTTTCCA
>CAYJUB010000417.1:0-2894 GCA_964373145.1 uncultured Moraxellaceae bacterium | reverse complement strand
ATAAAAATCCCCAAAAAGGATATACCCCTTTTTGAGGGCTACATATTCTAAATCACACAGGGCTACGGGTCAAGAAAGAAGGTTTTTATTTATGATTGTTCAATGTTTTATATTATTGGTGTTCATATTATTGCTTTTCTATTTTAACATCTTCAAATCTAACGAATGAATACATTTTAAAATCAATTCACCCACCCTTAATCCTAAGAATTACAGGTATGAAAAAATACACCTCCCCATCTGACATCGCCGAGATGAAAGCGAGAGGTTTTGAGCCACAAACAATAGAAGCCGAAGAAGAAAAAGGACTACGTTGGCATGCCGCTGAGCGCGTACGCGAAATGATTCGTGAGGCTTTTAAAGGTGTGAAACTTGGCAATCGGACTGGGTTAAAAGAAGCGAATGGTCTGGATGATTACGCAGATCAGATTAAACTTGCTGCCCTACGAGCCACCGATGAAAAAGAAGATTGGCGAAGCATATCTATCGATGATTTAAACCAATTCCAGTGGGGTTTCAGTTACTTCAATCCGGAGGGCATGCGATTTCATTTACCAGCATTTATGATCATTGATTTAAATGGCGATTTTAGATTCGACATAACATCCAGCCTAACAAATCTGAGTGAATACAGCATTAGTCGATTCAGCTTACTTTCACTGCAACAACGCATGGCGGTTCGCGACTATCTTGTATTTATTGCCGAAGAGGAAAGTGATTACTCCTTTCCAAAAATCCTCCATGCTCCTGAAGAATACTGGACTGACCAAAGCGACTAGCTATAGTCAGTCCTACCCTTTATTCCTCATCGCGATTTTCAGCGCGATCTTCCGCAAGACTTGCAGCAACAATCTGCACCAATGCTTCTTTTTCACCATTCATTCGTGCTTGGCGAAAGGTCTTTTGCGCACTTGCAGCGACACTCGAAACCAAACGAACATTATAGGTCGCACCTGCCGCACCAGTCATGACAGGCATTGTCCGCGACAACCAAAGTGCTGGTTTACGTAAATTCAACTTTTGAGCAAATTCATTGATCGCACCACCGATTGCGGCGACTTCACTACCACCACCAATCAGACGCTCAACGCCGCGCAAATCACCAGACTCCAAAATAGTTCGCATGCCTGCTAATGCAAGTAATACACCTTGCTTATCCGCTAAAATTTCAAGATCAGAATGTTTTAACGCCTCAAATGCAAGCGCACGTCCCTCTTCACCCTCTAGGTCAAAGCCATAGCAATGCGCCACTTGATAAACAGTGCGTAAAGACAAAATCAATGCCAATGGCAAATCAACCACCGCACCTATCACACCAGATGCGCCAGTCAAGCCACCTTCTGCAATGGCGATCATTCGATTTTCTTCAACAACACCCAAAACCAACTCATCACAGCGCGCTACATCACCAGTACGCAACTCAAAAATATCATCGACGCCTGCACGTTTTGCGATGCGCTGAGTCGCACTGATTGAATTCGCAAAATTTGCAGCATGTTCAAATAATTGTTCTGTGACAGTTTCTATTGCTTGAATAGGAATGAGTGGCGCAACGTATTGACCTAACACATTCAAACGATTGCCAACTAACTGCTTGGTCAATGTAGGGAGTTGCTTCTTGAATACATCACGCGCATCCAGAGTCACTGCAGGCTCGCCATTCAAGCGTTCACGACGTTGGCTTTCAGAAAGTTGCGTCAGCATCCGATCGCCTGTTTCTGCTGCTTTTTTGACTTGATTCGCAATGCGATCTTTTAATGTATTGGAATACCACGCCTTTTCCATATCAATATTCCTTTATTTTCCAAATATTCGTTGTGAAGAATCAGTCACAATCTGAAACGATTAGCCTACTATATAACTGCAACCACACAAAGTCCAAGCTCCAATACAAAGCTTTACTGAGTTGCTTAATATCCGACCAAGTCAGGGTCTCATATCATCATTTTTGTTGTATTTGGTCAGTCAACTGCGTAGACATGCAACCATCCATTGCAGATAAATATGTTATAAAGACGCCTAGCTTAAAGTGCATTAATGTTCCTCTCGTTTTCCTATTAAATCACGACACACAGCATGTTCATGTGATCGTCATGATTACTTGAGACACTGCGCTGTTTGCGATGAAAATCAATGTTGTTATATCACTCATGGAGCAAGAATGCGCCCTGCTACGTATGAACACGCAGATTTAATTGCGTGTGCCCAAGGGCATTTATTTGGTGCAACAAATGCACGATTACCAATGCCACCGATGCTGATGTTGGATCGCATTACACATATTGCTGATCATGGTGGAAAATTTGGTAAAGGCGAATTAATCGCCGAATTAGATATCAATCCAGAACTCTGGTTTTTTCAATGCCACTTCCCCACAGATCCAGTAATGCCTGGCTGTTTAGGCTTAGATGCGATGTGGCAATTGGTAGGATTTTATTTAGGCTGGCGCGGTAACTTAGGGCGTGGACGTGCTCTCGGAGTGGGTGAGGTAAAATTCACGGGGCAAGTTCTGCCAAAACATAAAACTGTGCGTTATCATCTACACATGAAGCGTGTGGTTGAACGTAGTTTATGTATTGCCATTGCCGATGGTGAAATGTATGTTGATGACACGCTCATTTACACAGCTAAAGATTTACGTTGTGGTGTTTTTATTGATCCGAGTTATTAGATTAAAAATTGCTGTCAATGATTTGTAGTTAAGAATGAACATTACTGCAATTGATTAGCGATGAGTCATGAGCGCATATTGCTCATCGAAAAAATGATTATTTTTAAAAAATGCTTTTGCGACTGTTTAAATTATAGGTTGAGGAATACACATGCGTCGTGTCGTAATTACTGGAATGGGAATCGTATCGTGTTTAGGTAATGATCGCGCGACGGTCACTGAT
>CAYJUB010000416.1:0-2896 GCA_964373145.1 uncultured Moraxellaceae bacterium | reverse complement strand
TTAAGCCGATGGTCAATTTTTTTAGCCAATAATTTGGCGGCAATGCTATTTACTGTTGCAGGTTCGCTCACAGTTTTCTTCATTGAAAATACGTCCAGTTTGACTTTTTTTGAATACGCTATGCCAAAAAAGCCTCTTCATGTGGTTCATTTTTTGGCTGTACAGTTGTCGCTGAAATTTTACTGTCTTCCCGTATGCCCAAAACCACCTGCGCCACGTCCACTTTCGACAAATTCTTCAACAATGTCAAATGATGTTTGCATAATTGGTACAAGCACATATTGCGCCATACGCTCACCTGGTTCAAGGGTAAACGCGGTTGTTCCACGATTCCAAACAGAAACCATCAATTCACCTTGATAATCGGAGTCAATCAGACCGACTAAGTTGCCTAAAACAATGCCGTGTTTATGACCTAAGCCTGAGCGTGGCAAAATTAAACCCGCAAAACCCGTATCTTCAATATGAATCGCCATGCCCGTTTTGACCAATGCAGTTGCATTTGGTTGCAATACGATGGCTTCATCTAAACAAGCACGTAAATCAATGCCTGCTGAACCATGGGTTGCGTGGGCTGGCAGGGGCCAAGTGGTGCCGATGCGTGAATCTAAAATTTTGACTTGAAGCTTTTTCATAAAGTGCCTAACGAGTTAATCAATCATTTTGTTGAGTAAAAAAAGGGTTATAGACGCCAAACTTGGAAGCCAGCTTGTGTCAGTGCATGACGATCAAAGCTGCCTTTTACATCCAAGAACGGGGTATTGTCTGCACATTTTGCTTTGAGCTGAGGAATCGAAAGCGTTTTGAAGACATCGTGACTGACGGCCGCAATGACAGCATCCGCATGTTTCACTTGCTCAAACGAAGTCAATTCAAGTTGATATTCATGGTGCGCTTCGGCGGCATCTGCAACAGGATCGACGACTTGAACATTAACACCAAAACTTTGTAGCTCTTGAATAATATCAATGACGCGCGTGTTGCGGGTGTCACTACAGTTTTCTTTGAATGTCAGACCCAATACCATAACCGTTGCTTTGCCAACCGCAACGCCATTTTGACAAAGCATTTTGATACAGTTTTGCGCAATATGAATGCCCATACTGTCATTGATATGACGTGCTGCCATCATCAGGTCAGCATGGTAACCCAATTGTTCCGCGCGGAAAGTCAGGTAGTAGGGATCGACGCCAATACAATGTCCACCAACCAAGCCTGGATAGAACTTCAAGAAATTCCATTTAGTGCCAGCGGCTTCTAATACTTCCTGAGTATCAATCCCTGCACGTTGGCAAATCAACGCAAACTCATTCATCAACGCAATATTGACGTCGCGTTGAGTGTTTTCCAAAATTTTGGCGGCTTCGGCGACTTTAATCGACGGTGCTTCATGGACGCCTGCGGTGATAATCAGTTGATACAACGCAGACACATCAGCAAGCGTTGCCGCATCTTGTCCTGAAACAATTTTCATAATCGATTCAAGTGGACGTGCTTTATCACCTGGATTGATTCGTTCTGGCGAATAGCCGAGGCGAAATGCTTTCCCCGTTGCAGCCAGAATGGGCAAACAGATTTCTTCCGTGACACCTGGGTAAACCGTTGACTCAAAAATCACAGTTGCGCCACTTTTCATATGCGCGGCAATCAGATTGGTGGCTGATTCGACAGGTGATAAATCAGGGGTTTTAGCATTGTTAATCGGAGTAGGCACAGCGGTAATAATAAAATCCGCAGCCGCTAATGCAGCCGGATCATGACTAAAGGTGAGTTGGGTCGACGTTGCAAAACTTGCGGAGTCCATTTCACCCGTAGGGTCAGTCTGGTTTTTATAAGCAGCAATTTTTTTGGCATTAATATCAAAACCAATAGTTTTAATTTTTCGCCCGAAAGCCAGTGCGAGTGGTAGTCCAACATAGCCTAAACCTACGATTGCGACTGTTTTTTCACTAATGCCCATCTGCTATCCGCCTGCTATGTGTAAGTCCGTTATTTCGGAGTAATTCCCTATCCTGAACAAAAGTCATGACAAGTAGATTGTAATCTACTCATGTACCTTGGGATTATTTCATCAATGCCTTCAAGTTTGCTAAATATGCGGCAGCTTGTGCTTTCGGGTCAACATTAGAAATTTTATTTTTCTTTTTGCCTGACCATTCCAGCTCTTCTTCGGGCAACTCATCCAAGAAGCGACTTGGCGTGGTTTGCCTTAAATTACCGCCCATTTTGCGTTGTTCCGCAAGGGTCAACGTCAACCCTTGTCGCGCACGGGTAATGCCCACATACATCAGACGGCGTTCTTCTTCAATCGTCTCACCGACAATGGAGTTCTTGTGCGGAAGCAATTCTTCTTCCAGTCCCATGATATAAACATAAGGAAACTCAAGACCTTTTGCGGCGTGTAAAGTCATCAAATTCACTTTATCAGTATCTTGTTCCTCTTGCTGCTGATCGAGCAGATCCAAGAGAACCAATTTACGAATCACGCTTTCGATGTTCTTTTCATCCACATCTTCGGCACGATTAATCAAACTTTGAATACTGGTAAACAACACTTCCAAGTTATCCAGTTTGTTCTTTTCCGCATGCGGTGTTGGCGCTTGCTCTTTAATATAGTCGATATAACCGGTTTCGTTAATCATCTGACGCACGAGGGGTACAGGGTTATCATCGTCATGTAAATCACGCGTGTATTGTTCAATAAACTGCGCAAATTCATGCAAATGCATCACGGCTTTTTTCTGACTCATGGTCATGCCGAGACGTAAGTCACCTGCCGCCATGAGCAATGACATACTGTATTCTTGAGCGAATAAACCGAGTTTTTCCAGTGTCGCAGGACCGATCTCGCGTTTAGGCGTGTTGATAATTCGCAGAAACGCACTGTCATCATCGG
>CAYJUB010000415.1:0-2902 GCA_964373145.1 uncultured Moraxellaceae bacterium | reverse complement strand
TTTGCGGCAAAAACATTTCTTAAAGATGCGCTGAACGACAGTTTTGCTAATAAACCTGCGCTAGCGCGTTGGCTGGCACATGTTGAGAGCCGGCCAGCGGTACAACGTGGAATGTTAGTGCCGCAGGTTTAGTTTTATAAAGTATTAATCATGATCAGTACTTTGTCTATTTATGGGTACTCATCGTTTGAATGGTGCGCTGTAATTTTGATACATCGAACCCTTGGTGATGCGCTGCATCCACATAAGTTTGATAAGTGGCTTCACTGATTTGTGGTGTACGCGAGAGTATCCAGAGATATTTATGTTCTGGATTTCCAACTAAGACGGTCTGGTAGTCAGCGTCAATTTTTAAAATCCAATAGGGTGCCTGTCCTATGGGTAACCAGCGTAAAAATTTTGGTAAAAAGGTAACTTGCAGTTTGCTGTTACTTGCATCAATTGGCTTCGCTTGACCAATGGATTGTATGATTGTTCCGTCTGATTTACGACATTGATTATCTACGATAATTTTTGAAGAATCGCGTGTATCCACACCATAAGTTGCTGTGACATCGCTGGCGCAATTTCGCTGAAAAAACATTGGAAGTCGCGCAATTTCATACCATTTTCCAGTGTAGCGATTGAGGTCTATTTTTTGAACAGGGGTAACCGTTGGGATTTTTGGCTCATTGTCTGCAGCTTTTGCATGCAGGCCTAACGTGAGCGACACAAGTGCGGTCCCTAGAATGACCAAACTTGAGTTTGTTTTGATGTCGGAAAGCATATCTTTGAGTCTCTCGAATGAATACGTTCATTCTGCATCTAATATCTGCAAGTCACAAAGTGATTTATGTTGTTGAGTCTTACATTTGTGTTATTAAGGTCGTATTTTATTTTCGCTGATTTTTGGGCGAGTTGATAAACTTGCCTTACAGTTATAAAAAAATGAACGATTGGAAACCTTAAGTTTAATAAACATCATAAATACACAGAAAATCCATCGCGTCGCCGCTTACGTTAAGCGCTGCCTTTTGTTACCATGCCTCACCGTAAATTGAAGTTATTTTACGACAGCGCGATCTCGCATTAAAATGCGATTGAGATTGCGTTTTGTTGCGCCTAAACCTATCCCCAGTTTTATTCTATTCGGAGTGCCCGTCATGACAGAAAAAAGCCCACGCTTTTCGCGAATTTTATTGAAACTGTCTGGTGAGGCCTTGGCGGGTAATAAAGATATGGGCATCGATGCTGATATCCTCGATCAAATGAGTTTGTCTATTGCACACTTGGTCGGATTAGGCGTACAAGTGGGTATTGTGGTTGGCGGCGGTAATCTTTATCGCGGCAGTCAGTTGCAAAAAGATGGTTTGGTCGGACGTGTGACTGGTGACCAAATGGGTATGCTCGCAACGGTGATGAATGGTTTGGCTTTGCGTGATGCACTTGAACGTCGAAATATTAAAACTCGTTTGATGTCAGCGATCGCGATCAATGGTGTGGTTGAACAGTATTCAAGTCGTAATGCGATTCGGTTTTTGAAAGCAGGCGATGTCTGTGTTTTTGTCGCAGGCACAGGTAATCCATTCTTCACAACCGATACAGCAGCGTGTTTACGTGGTATTGAGATCGAAGCGAAATTGATTTTGAAAGCGACCAAGGTCGATGGTGTCTATAACAAAGACCCGAATAAATTTGATGATGCGGTACGCTATGAACGTTTAACCTTTGATCAGGTTTTAGATGAAAAACTGGAAGTGATGGATTTAACAGCAATTTGTTTGTGTCGCGACCATGATGTGCCGCTTCAAGTGTTTAATATGAATAAACCAGGCGCATTGCTCAGTGTGGTGATGGATAGAAATGAAGGCACGCGCGTTGGTAGAACCCTATAACGCGTGACTTGTCACCCAATTTTGATTTAGTTAATCGTGATACGTTTTTAGTTTTATTGATTGCTTGTGAATGCTGGTTGGTTCAAGCGTATCAAACACTTAAAACAACGCATCCAAAATGAAGGAAATGAACATGTTAAATGATCTTAAAAAAGACGGTGAAATTCGGATGCGTAAGAGCATTGAATCACTGGAAAATGGTTTTTCACGCGTACGTACAGGTCGTGCGCATCCAGCAATGCTTAAAGATGTGATGGTGCCGTACTACGGTTCTGATGTGGCGCTGAATCAAGTTGCCAACGTGGGTGTTGATGATTCGCGTACTTTGGTTGTACAGCCATTTGAACGCAGCATGATTGGTGCTATTGATAAAGCGATTCGTGAAAGCGACTTAGGTCTCAATCCAATTTCTGGTGATGTGATTCGCGTACCGCTACCCGCATTGACCGAAGAAACCCGTAAAAACATGCAAAAACTGGCACGCGGTGAAGCTGAAAATGCGCGCGTTGCAATCCGTAATATTCGCCGTGATATTTTGGGTGATGTAAAAGACTTGTTGAAAGAAAAAGAAATCTCTGAAGATGATGAGCGTCGTACCAGTGATGAAGTTCAGAAACTGACTGACAAATATATTGCCGAGATCGAAAAGCAATTAGCGGCGAAAGAAGCCGAATTGTTGCAGGTTTAAGACTCTTGTCCGCGCCAGATTTAACCGATCGCCCGAAAGGGCATAATCCCAACTTGCCGCGACACGTTGCGATCATTATGGATGGCAATAATCGCTATGGTCGCCAGCATCATTTAACCAATGGTGGCGGTCATGTTGCGGGTAAAGATCAACTTGATCTCATCACGCAACACGCGCGGGAAGTCGGTATTGAAGTGTTGACGGTATTTGCTTTTTCAAGTGAAAACTGGCGCCGTCCTCCCGATGAAGTCACGCTGTTGATGAAGCTTTTTGAGCAAGTTGTGCAAGACCAAGTGCCGCGAATGCTTGAGCAAAATATTGCCATGCGTTTCATTGGTGA
>CAYJUB010000414.1:0-2904 GCA_964373145.1 uncultured Moraxellaceae bacterium | reverse complement strand
TGAGTGCAGAATTGACGTCTTGACTCCAATACACATCATGCGAAGTTCCTAAAATGTCTTTGACTACACTGTAAGTATCTTCATCACGATCAAGGACCAAACACGACAAACGTTTATGGACAATAATTTCTGGCTCAGCTTGCAAAATCGGTGTCGCCAGAAACATTGGCTCTAGTGGCAACGCTTCAAGTTTTCCTGCGATATTCGCCGCTTGCGCAATCGTTTCACGCAGTTCTTTTGGACCCCACGGTTTATTGATATAGCGGAAGATCTCGCCATCATTCAACGCATCCAGTGCCGCGTCAGCATCCGAGTAGCCTGTCAATAAAATCCGAATCGTATCAGGCGCAATATCACGTGCTTGGCGCAGCAATTCAGTCCCCGACATAATCGGCATACGTTGATCAGAAATGATCACATGAATCTTTTCTTGACGCAAAATCTTCAGCGCTTCATTGCCATCGCTGGTTGCAAAAATCTGATATTGCGTGCGTAACAACATGCTCAAGGAACGTAAAATTCGTTCTTCATCATCCACTAATAAAATCTTAGGCTTATCGCTCATCTTCCCTCTCCTATCACATCACCGCTTTTTTGATGCGGGCTGAATGTTATGCTTCAGCTAAAACCGCTTGTGTCTTCTTCACGGCTTGCTGCTGTCTTGGTAATGAAATGCCAAAGCGCGTGCCACGTCCGACTTCGGATGCCACACGAATTCGACCGCCATGCTGTTCAATAATTTGGAATGAAATCGATAATCCTAAGCCTGTGCCTTCGCCGACAGGTTTCGTCGTGAAGAACGGATCAAAAATCTTGGCGACCACTTCAGGGGGCATCCCCTTTCCAGTGTCTTGTACCGAGATATGAACATGACTTTCATCAGCCCATGTCTTCACCAAAATCTTGCCCTCGCCTTCAATGGCTTGTGATGCATTGGTGAATAAGTTCAACAGCACTTGGTTAATTTGCGACGGTGCACAGGAGATTTTTGGTATATCGCCAAGTTGTTTGATGACTTCAATCCGATTTTTCAGATTGGTCTTGGCAATCAATAATGATGAGTTGATGCATTCATTGATCGACACACTATCGGTCATTGCTTGATCAAGGCGGCTGAAGTTTTTCAAACCTAAAACCAGTTCATTAATCTGTTCTAATCCGTAAGCAGTGTCATTAAAAATCGCCGACATATCATCGAATAACATGTCTGGTTCAATTTCATTTTGTAAATCATCCAACTCTGCCAACTTCTCAGCAATGGCAATATCATTACTATCTGGCGCTAAAATTACATCAACCAATTCACGATGTGAGGTATGCATTTGGCGTAATTGAACGACAAATTCTTGCACAATTTCGACGTTATTTTTGACATAGCCGAGTGGTGTATTGATCTCATGCGCAACGCCTGCAACCCTTTGACCCAGTGATGCCATTTTTTCGGATTGAACCAACTGCGCTTGTGATGACTTCAATTCGCGATATGCGCTCGACAATTCACTCGCATTTTTGGCCACTTGCTGTTCCATTGCGCCAAGCAATGCAAGGACTGAACCTAAGCCTAAATATTGGCCTGCTTCCGTAATCACAAAGTCTTCTGAGAGCGGCGATTGAATCTTGGCTGAAATATAATTGGCAGCTTCAGCGACTGATGTGCGGACATCCACAGCCAAGAAACTGCGTCCCATAAAGTTTGCCACTGGCTTACGTCCGAACAGTTCGCGACCAAAGTTCTTCATAAAAATATTATGAATCTGTGAACGCGTAATCACGCCCACAGGAATACCATCTTGTACGATAGGCACTGACAAAACGGCTGCGTATTCAGGCTGCAACAATTGTGCGGCAATCTCATTCACCGCATCTGTCGGTGCAAATGCTGGAATGTGTAATGCCAGAGAATAAATATCCTTAACAGAATTTTCTTTCATGATACTCAAATTTAAAGTTGATCAAATTAGGTTGCCAGCACGCATGACCCGATGGTTTTTTGGCTGGACTGAAAGATCTATGCATCTCGAAACCCGTCAAGTAATCACTCTTTAATCGACGTAAATGTCAGAAAAAAGCAATGACTACGAGTCATCAGTCAATGTCGTTGTTCAACGAGGTTTGAATAAAAATGAAGTTTATGCAGGAGTCAAAAACAACATAGGACTCGGATGGTATGCACGCCATATGACAGAATTGTTAAACGACGGTAATTTAACCTAAGAATTTTTCAATCAATAAATGCTTAATTATCAAACACAAATGATAAAAAATGATTCATGATTTACAGCTGCTAAGTTAGCAAGTACTCATGACAAACCCATGACATTCACAAAACAATTCTGTGAATGTCATGGGTAGATTGATGTTATTTTTATGACTGATTTGATGTGGTTTTAGGGTTTTTTTCTTGAAATTAAATAACGATAAATCCAAATCCCAGCAATAGCACCGATGATAAACGCGTTTCCAAAAAACGACCAATTCTGACTCGGGATCAGTAGTGCTAGTACAAATCCGACTAAAATGAATGCTGTGGAAACGATAATTGCCAGAGCAGTAGATAGTGCAACTGCGGCATTAGCACTCATGGATTTTTTCAATCCGCTCAATGTCAGAACTTCAACTTTGCTATAAATAATTCTCGACACATAACCGACAATCACACCTACGGTAAGACCCAACGCAATGATTGAATAACTCAAGAAACTCATGACTTAAACCTTTATGAATACGCTTAAAACGAAAAAGGAGTCAAAAAACGACTCCTCCTGTATTAGTTAAATAATGCTATTTAAAATACGGCTGACTCAATTCATGCACCGCATCCACAAAAATGCCTGCATGTGTTGGATCGACCCACTGGGTAATCCCATGACCGAGATTGGCGATATAACCCGTTTGGCTAGCATC
>CAYJUB010000413.1:0-2910 GCA_964373145.1 uncultured Moraxellaceae bacterium | reverse complement strand
GCTCGCGGGTCACGGACAAGCGGCTCTGCAGATGAATACGGCAAAGAATACGCATGGATTGAAATCCTATACGGCAAAGTTTGATGGCGATTTGAAGGGCAGTGAAGCACCTAAGGGCAATCTCAATATCCAAGTGTCAGGTACGCCAGACATCACACGGATTGAACGATTTGAGCATAACGGTGTGGCAGGCAAGATCAGCGCGACAGGAGAGGTTGTCACCAAGAATGGCCTGAAGTGGACTGCAACAGGCAAGCTGAATAACTTCAATGCTGGATTTTTTGTTCCTACTTATCCAAGTGCCTTGAGTGGTGCGTTTAACACCACGGGTCAGTGGAGCAATACGACTCGTTTTATTCAAGTTACCCAGTTGGACGTGTCGGGTTCACTGAAAAAACAACCTTTTATTGCCAAAGGAACGTTAGACGCGAAGTTTGATCCAAAGCGTATTTCGCCGTTGCCGAGTCGGATGAACGCGACGAACTTTATCTTGGATTGGGCTGGAAATCGCCTCACTGCAAATGGTGGTACAACAACCAGTGGCAAGGGTGTGCCGATTGGTAATTTTAACATTCAAATCGATGCTAAAAATTTGAGTCAGATTCACTCTGATTTTAATGGACGTATTTTTGGCACCGTTGATTTGACGGGTAATACTCACACCCCTGATGCACAGGTGAATTTGGCGATTGAGAAATTTAGGTCGCCAACGATGAGTATCAAGAATGCGACATTGATTGGGCGAATTCCGCAATTGGCGTTGCAGCCGAGTCAATTGGTTTTGACTGTGAATGAGTTTAGAAATGGCAAACAAATTGTTAATAATATCAATGCCAAGATTATAGGTACGCAACAAGCGCATGTTTTAGATTTCAGCGCAAAAACACCGAAAGCGCAGCTGGATTTGCAAGTGGCGGGTGGGTTAAATGCACAGCATGATTGGAATGGTGAAGTCCGCCAAGGTTTATTACTCAGTAAGAAAATGACATTGAGGCAGGAAAAATCTGCTGCACTGCAATATCTTAATCAAGCCAAAAAAGTGACGCTGTCAGCCCATTGCTGGTCTGGCGCAGGGCGTCTTTGCTTGACGGAACCTTTGGTGGCGAGTGCTGCGATTGGGCATGTTGCCGTGAGTTTAGATGAGCTTGATCTCAGCGGCTTTCATGATGTGATGCCGACTGGCATGGTGTGGATGGGTAAATTAAAGGGTCAGGCTGTTGCTGATTGGCAAGGTAATAATCCATTACAAATCAACGCACAGTTCGTCACTGAAAATGGTTCTATTGGTTTGGCTGCTGAAGATCCACAAGATCCGCCAAGCACGCTTCCTTATCAACGGATGAGTTTGTTGGTCGCCACGCAAGCGGACGGCATTAAGCTGCGATTTGATGCAAAAACCCCGAACATTGGTGAAGGGTATATTGATGCGATCATTGATCCGAAACCCGCGCAGAAAACCATTAACGGCGCATTGGTGTTGACCGATGTGCAGTTGAAAGTCTTTAAACCGTTCTTTCCGGGCATCCGCGAGTTGTCGGGTAATGCATCGCTTGCGGGGGGGATGAGTGGTCCGTTGACCAATCCAGCTTTTTATGGTGAATTTAGGCTCAATAACGGCAAAGTGGTCGCCACTCGTCTTCCACTGAATCTGCAAGATATCAATCTGTCATCGAGTATTCGCGGCACACAAGCGACGCTGACAGGTCAGTTTATGAGTGGCGGAGGCAAGGGAACGATAACGGGGCTAGCAAATTGGGTCGATCAACCGATTATCAATTTGAAATTGGACGGCACCGAGTTGGCGGTTCGCCAACCACCGATGTTATCTGCGACGATCAGTCCGAATCTGGACATTCAGATTTTGCCTGTGAAAAAACAAGTGACCATCAATGGTCGCGTGGATGTTCCCCGTGGTGTGGTTTCCCCTGGTACAACGAGTAGTAATGCAATTGCGAAATCTTCTGACGTTCGAATTGTCTATTTAGATCAAGATAGTACGGCCGCAATTCTGCAAAATGTACGGCCATGGTCGATCAATGCGGATATTAATGTCGTACTGGGCAATGAAGTCTACTTTAGGGGGTTTGGGGCGAATGCACGTCTGATTGGTGGAGTGCAGATTCGCGAACGGGGCACAGGAAGCATGACCGCAAAAGGAGAAATTTCTTTGCAACCGAATGCCCGAGTTGATGCGTACGGTCAGTCATTGATTCTAAGAAAAAGTATTGTCAAATTCGATGGTGCAATGCAGCAGCCAACACTGGATATTGAAGCATATAAGCTCATTGATAATCGCACGGTGGGTGTGAGGGTCTCAGGGCGCGCGAATAATCCGAAGATTAACACATTCAGTGATGCTGCTCTGACTGAGCAAGAGGTTTATAGCGCGATCTTGTCGGGTCATATCAATTCAACGACCTCGACAATTAACAACACCGCTGGCTTTCGCTCGGATGTGAATAATGCTTTGGCTGCGGCTGGTATTAGTGCGGGTTTGAGTGGTTCACGCAAATTTACCAATGAGTTAGGCGGGGTTTTCGGATTAAGTAATCTAACCTTTGATGCAGATGGCGCTGACGGAAGTACCAAGGTCAATGTGACGGGTTATCTGTCACCAGATTTGTATATTCGTTACGGCGTCGGTGTGTTTACGCCAGTCAATAAGCTGACATTGCGTTATCAAATGTCGCAGCGTTTCTATATGGAGGCGAGTTCATCTGTTGAGCGCGCAATTGACTTCTTCTATAACTGGCGGTTTTAAAGACTAATGCTTGTCTCCTTTCCCTGAGGGGGGAGGTTGGGATGGGGATGCTTTAAAACTAAAATCAAAATCACCCCCATCTAAATCTTCCCCCTCAGGGGAAGACTTCAAAGCAAAAAGGCATCAATTGATGCCTTTTAATTTCCCAC
>CAYJUB010000412.1:0-2912 GCA_964373145.1 uncultured Moraxellaceae bacterium | reverse complement strand
ACGCCCCTTCTTTTGCCAGATCGGCTTTTAGCGCTTCTACATCTAAATCATCAATAAAATGAAGTAAATTTTGCCTAATCGGTTGAAAACCAAAGTCACCTTGTACCATTTCTTCTTTTGCTTGCTCTTTTGTCCAGCCGTCAATAACAATGCGATAAATCGCTATCATTGTACCTGTTCGATCGGAGCCATGTTGGCAATGCACAAGTACAGGCTGTAATTCTGGCGTTGTCACAATGCGTAGAAATTTAAGGATATCCTCGCGTTCAGGATGCCAAGTATTAAAGCGAATTTGCTCAGATATTAATGGAGAAGAACTCGGTATCATACTCGCATCATCATGAAAGGCACGCAGCGACAATACGGTCTTAATCGGCTGATCCATCTGATACAACCGAGGCTGATGAGTTAAAAACTCAAAGCCTTTTTTGGTCGGCTGTGCAGAGCGATAAAGCGAGCTGTTAACACGATTGAGATTAGGCAAACCTTGATTGATGGCTAAAGAAGTTGCCCAAGTCGGCGACTCCAGTTTTGCCGTCGAAGCATCGGCTGAACCCACAAAAGTGACGGATAACATGCTTGCAAAAACAAGCTGCAAAAGTCGGTTTCCCATTGGAGCGACCATTAAAAAACCTCATTCATCGCCATTTAAATATCAATGTGCTACATGAATTTTTGCAAGGTCGTAACCAAATACTGAGCGACGGTCTTTGGTATGTACCTTTTCGCAATTCGCAGAAATTTGGTATAACAAATTACCCAAGGCCGGTAAATGCGTGCCTACTACAGATTTACCCGTACTCAAAATCGATACGCTAATGTCACGTTGCGGATCAGCCCAACAGAAGATATTTGAGAAGCCTAAATGACCAAAAGCATGTCCTGTCATTGGACCAAATAACCCCACAGGATTCGCACCCAACATAAATCCAGTGCTATAACGCATTGGCGCAAGCAGTGTGGTATCCACTGACATACGTGAACTTTCAATCGTTGCACGTAGCACTGTTTTTGGATCAAAGATTTTCACGCCGTTATATGTGCCGCCATTCAGCAGCATTTCAAAGAAACGCCCCGCCTGTTCTGTCGTCGTATAAATATTCCCTGCTGGGCAAATCGTATCCATAAAGCGCGGATCGTTGGTCACATCGACAGCAAGTTGTAAATCGCCACCCAACACATGCTTCAGATAAGTATTTGATCCCAGCGATGGATGTAAGCCAGTCGCACTATTCATAGACACTTGATCACGAAACTCAGGTGCTAGCCCATAATTAAAGCAAGACATGCCCATTGGCTTAGAAATATTTTCCTGAATAAAATCCTTCAGTGATTGTCCTGATACACGCTCAACCAGCTCACCCAGAATATAACCCGCAGTCACCGCGTGATACGCCATACGATAACCTGACGTTGAAACAGGTTCTGCGGCGCAAAGTCTTTTTACGATTTCATCTTTATCGAATAATAATTCAGGCGTGACATCGCCTTTTAGATGTGGTACTCCGCCACGATGTGCCAACAAATGCAAAATCGTCGCACGACGTTTGCCATTCACGCCATATTCAGGAATGTATTGGCTCACTGGGTCTAATAGGTCAATTTCACCACGTTCACTGAGTAGGTGCACCAACATCGCAGTCACAGCTTTAGATGCAGAAAACAGGCAAACAGGCGTATCTGGAGTCGCAATCAGTTTTGGAGTGCTGGCTGAATCATCAGGGCCATTTCCACGGGCATGACCAATCGTCCGATTGAGAACAATTTGACCTTGTCGACGAAGGCAAATTGAAAGCATCGGATGATTACCAGTCCGATATAATGACTCAACAGAGTGCCAAATATGATCGACTTGAGCAGGTGTCATTCCCGCGAGTTCAGCAGCAACTTCACCACCACCAATGCGTGTAACGCTGGCAATATCATGAGGAACTTTAATGGTATTGGTCGAGAAAATTTTCATAAAATTCCTAATTTAGATCAAATCTAAGCGTATTTTGTGTGAATCGTATTCAATAGCAGTATTTTGACAATAAGCCATGTCAAAATACAACAATGATTTAAACTTTTTATGCCAATTTACGATATTCGTCTTCATTGAAGCCGCAAATCAACAACCCTTTTCCGTTAGATAAAATTGGACGCTTGATTGCACTCGTTTTAGTTTGCATGAGTTCCAATGCCCCAGCCAGAGTATTCGCCTCGACCTGCTCAGCTTCAGATAAACCACGCCACGTCGTGCCTTTACGATTCATGACGATATCCAAGCCCAAAGTATCAACCCACTCTTGCAGTGTGTTTGCATCAATGCCTGATTTCTTATAATCATGAAAGGTGTATTGAATACCGAGTTCATCCAGCAAAGTGAATGCTTTCTTCATGGTGCTGCAATTTTTAATGCCGTAAATCGTGTACATATTCTTTTCCATATCAATAAAACATCAAATGCGAGTCCAAATCAAACAAAAACCCATCCTAGGACGGGTTTTTGTTTATTCAAATCAAATAACAATCTAATTATTAAGCTGGCTCAGGCTCATTCTGCTTTGCCACTTCAAGCACCAATGCTGACTTACCATCACGCTCACCGACATGAACACGAACAGTACCGCCATTTTCTGCCAACTCACCAAACAAGATTTTTTCAGCCAAAGGTTTCTTCAGCTCTTCTTGAATCAGACGTTGCATTGGACGCGCACCCATCAGACGATCATAACCGCGCTCTGCCAGCCATAGACGCGCATCTTCATCGACTTCGAGCAGCACTTTCTTGTCATCCAATTGCGCTTGCAACTCGACCAAGAACTTATCTACTACCGAATCGACCACACTGGTTGGCAATGGTGCAAATTGAATCACGGCATCCAAGCGATTACGGAATTCAGGCGAGAACGCTTTCTTCATAATCTCTT
>CAYJUB010000411.1:1280-2913 GCA_964373145.1 uncultured Moraxellaceae bacterium | reverse complement strand
GTCAATGGTCTCTATTTTAAACTTCCTGTAGAATCTCGGAGACGCTATGCCGGCAGCGCTGATAATATAATTAATATCCTCTTCTACTTTTAAGGGAATAGTTACATCGTGCTTTATTGCTTTAAAATTTTTGCTATGTTCAATATTATATTTTAAACCTGTTATGAAATTATCTACAGATATTATATTACAGGGTCTGTCCAGTATATGCTTATTGAGAAAATCCAGAGTCGATAGGAAATAATTTCCCAAAAAGCCTGCAGCACCAGTAATCAGCAGAGTTTTTACGCTTAATTTACTGGCATCAGAGCCAATTCCCAAATCGATTGCCTTAATGTCCTTGGTCAATTTTCCCATCGAAATATAATCCACACCTGTCTCCGCGACACTGCGTAAATTGGCATCGGTAATGTTGCCTGAGGCTTCCAATTTACTGCGACCAGCGGTATGAGCCACGGCACGACGCATGTCGTCATTACTAAAATTATCCAACATAATGATGTCCGCACCTGCATCTAATGCTTGGTTGAGTTCATCAAACGTTTCGACCTCAACTTCCACAGGTTTCGTTGGGGCAATGCGTCGCGCTGCGTCAATCGCTTGCTGAATACCGCCTGACGCCATGATGTGATTTTCTTTAATTAAGAAGGCGTCGAATAGGCCGAGTCGATGATTCTGGCCGCCACCAATGCCAACGGCATATTTTTCTGCGATGCGTAAACCGGGTAAGGTTTTGCGTGTATCAAGTAATTTGGTCGATAAGCCATCCAGATGTTTCACATGCGCTGCGACGCGTGTTGCGACACCCGATAAGGTTTGAATAAAGTTTAATGCCGCACGTTCACCGGTGAGTAAACTGCGTGCTGAACCTGAGAGTTCTAAAAAAACAGTATTTGCCGCTAAATGCTGACCTTCTTCAGCAAGCCATGTGATTTTGACTGCTGGATCCAGTTGCGCGAAAAGCGCATCCACCCATGGGCGCCCCGCAAGAACCATCGCTTCGCGTGTTAAAACTCGGGCATGTGCCTGTTCTGACTCGGGAATGAGCTGGGCAGTAATGTCTCCGCTATCTGTCATGAGATTGCTGCCGATATCTTCATCCAGCGCCAAAGCGATGTTGCGCAAAATCGTTTTATGGAGTAATTCGGCAGAAATCATGCGGTAAAATCCTGTTCATATTGAGGTGATAGTATAAGGTTAAATGCTACTTTTTCTTACATCAGAACTTGAACATTTAATCTACACTTAATATTCAGTACGTAAAGTGTGATTTAGTTGGCTAATTTACTGAAGGTAAGTGTCGTACAGTGTCAAACATGGACAGTAAAGTGATTTTTATTCACTAAATCGGCTGTGCTGCTGCTAAAAATCAGTATATATTAGCATCCTAGGAATGAAAAAATGTGCATGACGCCATGAACTATGAGACTGATTTGACTACGCCAGATAACGCGGTTTCTTCGAAAGTATCGCTAAAAGGTAAATCCCAGCCTATATTTGCAAGTTTAGCTGCTGCACTTCGTCAGCCGTTAATGGATTTCTTCGTCTTAAAGTTTGATGTCTTTCTCAATGAAATTCCAAACTGGGCGGTTGAGCGTGCTGATGCGTTGCCAGCAAATCTTCAGCAGCGTTA
>CAYJUB010000411.1:0-1270 GCA_964373145.1 uncultured Moraxellaceae bacterium | reverse complement strand
ATTATTCCTGTCCTGCGTCGTGATCGTTTGGGCATTGAGCAATCTGCTCAAACTGCAATGGATACGTTGCTGCACCGTTTTGCCCAATTAGATCCAACGCGCGAAGTAAAAAATGCAAAAGCGGGTAGTAGTTTGGGTGCGATTAGTCTGGAAGATATAGGCTTAGTCAGTACTGAAGACTATGATGTTTCAGTCGCATTGGATACGCTTGCAGATCGTCTTGCCCGCAATTTGGAACCCGATCTTGGTCATTCATTTCAGCGCCTG
This sequence comes from uncultured Moraxellaceae bacterium, assembly GCA_964373145.1. GTDB lineage: Bacteria > Pseudomonadota > Gammaproteobacteria > Pseudomonadales > Moraxellaceae > Aquirhabdus. The sequence goes on along the minus strand of CAYJUB010000411.1, from coordinate 1,003 downwards.
AAACCGTTATCGCCCCAATTAACCAGCATTGCACAGTTACCGTATCACCCACGCGCGTTGTTCAATGTGTTGATTGAGAGTCTGGCATCTTTATCCTTAACTTCTGAGCAGAATATTGAGCTTGCACAGAAGTTCGCGGTGTTGCTTGATTTGAATGCAGTGACTGAATTAAAAAGCTTCATTCTACCGTCCTTGGTCATTGCCGCTGTCCCCGAATTAGGCAAGTTCCAACCAATTAAGTCTTCCGACACGCCTGAGAAGCCGAAGCCTTCATCGACCTCACCCACAGAAAAAAATTCTGGTTCAGCTGGTGGTGGTTCCAGTGGGCAATCGTTACCGCCGCCTGACATGGAAAATGGCGTGCCTGTTTTGCATGTTGCGCCGAATGGCGGCTTGGTTGTGGATCCTGCATTACTCGCTCAACAGGCACAGCACTTCGCGGCCATTAGCCAAAGTATCGCCAGTGCACCATTAATGCCGCAAAATCGTTTTCCGTTTGCAACAGAACAGATTTTGGCGCAAACAGAACTTCTGGGCATGTTGGAGCAACTGCAGTCTGCACAGCCTAGCAAGCCCATGGAAGCGGATGATATCAAGAATAGCGTTGCGGCAATTCGTGACAGTATTCGTAATCAACTGCAAAGTGATGAAGAAAACACCCAAGTCATTGCTCAAGAAGAAACCAATGTCATTGATTTGGTGTCTACGCTGTTTGACTTTATCTTGGATGACAATGAACTACCCATGCAGATGAAGGCGTTGATTGGTCGTTTGCAAATTCCAATTTTGAAAGTGGCATTGACCAATAAAACCTTCTTTGGTGGTGAAGATCATCCTGCACGTAAGTTACTCAACTTGCTGGCAAAAGCAGGGATGAGTTGGGATGAGAATAACAAAAGCAGCGATGCACTTTATAAGAAAGTGGAAGAAGTTGTTTTTGTGGTGCTCAATGAATTCCGTGATGATTTACGCCTGTTTGAAGATTTGTTTGCCGAGATCGGAA
>CAYJUB010000410.1:0-2914 GCA_964373145.1 uncultured Moraxellaceae bacterium | reverse complement strand
ATTAGGAAATCATCATGCTGACCGAACAACAAACTGCGTTATCTGCGGCAATCCAAGCGCTCGATGTTGAGCAAGTCAAGACTTTGCTGGCGCAGGGTGTTGATCCGAATTTTATCGATGAAGAATATGGTCCACCAGTGACCCAAGTGTGTGATCGTTTGTTTGATTGGTGGGAAACCGTGCTCAGTGGTTATGAGTCAGAAGAGCCGCTGAATGATGAGCAAAAAAATAAATTGCTCGCACCGTATCAAGCCATTCTACAAGCGTTGATTGATGCCAAAGCCAATCTGCATTTGTGGGATGCCGAAGAATTCTTTGGCCCACTGTGGGATGCGGCGAGCGCGGCGTGTGTGCCTGTGGTGCAAACGTTACTCGATCATAAAGTTGATCCGAATAAACGTGATGATGAAGGCATGACTATTTTGTCATCAATTTGCGATTTGTATTTTGATGTGGATTTCGATCTGGTTGATTTGGAACAAGCGTTGCCAGAAGAGCGTGAAACGTTAGAGTTGTTGCGTAAGCATGGCGCATTAACGACAGCAGAGTATTTGGCGAAGTAAAGTTTGGCCAAGTAATTTAGCGAACAGCTAATGGTTTTGAAATTTGATTTGTGGTGAGTTCTTTGAATTTGCCACAGATCATCGAAATGATTCACTGTCATTGAAATGGATAGCGCATGAGTAATTTGAACCTCGCCACTGAAAGTCGGTCTGTCGCGGAATTTACCGAACAGGCTTACCTCAATTACGCCATGTACGTCATCATGGATCGCGCCTTGCCGCACGTTGCTGATGGGCTGAAACCTGTACAGCGTCGTATCGTCTATGCGATGAGTGAGCTGGGTTTAAAGAACTCGGGCAAACCGAAAAAATCTGCGCGTACCGTCGGTGACGTGCTCGGTAAATATCATCCGCATGGTGATAGTGCTTGTTATGAAGCGATGGTGCTGATGGCGCAGCCGTTTAGCTATCGTTATCCGTTGGTGGAAGGGCAAGGTAACTGGGGTTCGCCCGATGATCCGAAGTCGTTTGCGGCGATGCGTTATACCGAAGCGAAGCTGTCTGCGTACAGTGAATTGTTGCTGAATGAACTCGGACAGGGCACGACCGAGTGGCAAGATAACTTTGATGGGTCACTGCAAGAACCAGTGACGTTGCCCGCGCGTCTACCGAATATTTTGCTCAACGGCACGATGGGCATTGCGGTTGGGATGGCGACGGATATTCCGCCGCATAACTTGCGTGAAGTGGTCAAAGGCACGATTGCGCTGCTGAAAAACCCAAATCTCACGGATGAAAAACTCGCGACCTATATCCCAGGACCTGATTTACCGACGCGCGCTGAAATTATTAGCAGTCCAGAAGATCTACTGAAAACTCAAATGACGGGGCGTGGGAGTTACCGCTCTCGTGCGATTTATCATATCGAAAAAGGCGAGATCGTCATTACCGATTTGCCGTATCAGGTGTCTGGTGCGAAAGTCATTGCTCAAATCGCTGAGCAAATGCAGGCGAAGAAACTGCCACTGGTGACTGATTTACGTGATGAATCTGATCATGAGAATCCAACGCGTATCGTTATTATCCTGCGTTCAAATCGTGTGGATGCTGATGCGGTGATGAGTCATTTGTTTGCGACCACACGGCTGGAAAGCAGTTATACCGTCAATCTGAATATGATTGGGCTGAATGCGCGCCCACAAGTGAAGTCGATTCGGACGATTCTGCTGGAATGGCTGGAGTATCGCCAAGAAACAGTCCGTCGTCGTTTGAGCTATGCGCTTGAAAAAATTGAGAAACGATTGCATATTTTGGGCGGTTTGCTCATTGCCTATTTAGACATTGATACGGTGATTCGTATTATTCGTGAGGAAGATCATCCACGTGCCGAATTGATGGCGCATTTTGGTCTGACTGAAATTCAAGCTGATGCGATTCTGGATCTCAAATTGCGCCATTTGGCAAAACTTGAAGAGATGGAAATTCGTCGTGAACAAGAAGAGTTGGAGCTGCAAGCAACCAAAATTCGTGGTTATTTGAATAATCCAGAGTTGCTCAAAGGCTTAATCATTGAAGAACTGCAAGAAGATGCGAAGAAACATGGCGATGATCGTCGTTCGCCAATCGTTCAACGCGGTGAAGCAGTTGAGCTGAAAGAATCTGATCTCACACCAGCCGAAGCCATTACTGTGGTGTTATCACATTCAGGTTGGATTCGCGCGGCGAAAGGCACGGATATTGATGTTCTGAGTTTGAATTATCGTGCGGGTGATGCCTATTTAAGCCATTGCGCGGGTAAGAGTAATCAGCGCGTTTATTTGCTGGATAACACAGGGCGTAGTTATGCGCTGCCTGCCGCTAATTTGCCTTCCGCACGCGGTCAAGGTGAGCCAGTGACGACGAAGCTTGCGCCACCAGCAGGAGCACGTTTTGTTGAAGTGATCATGGGTGAAGATGCACAGCCGATTTTGCTCGCCAGCAATCAGGGTTATGGTTTCGTTAGCACTTTGTCAGCACTCGATAGTACGGTCAAAGCAGGTAAAACTTTGGTGACCTTGACTGAAGGAAGTGAGCTGATGCCTGTATTACCGTTGCCTGCGGATGCGGATCGGATTGCAGTATTGTCATCGAGTGGTCGTTTGTTGATTTATCCACTGGCTGACTTGCCTGTGATGAATCGTGGTAAAGGTAATAAACTCATTGCCTTAGACAGTCATGAGACGGTGCGTGCGATGGTAGGTTTAGTTGCTGGCGCATCGTTGGTCATTATGTCGGGATCACGACCATTGACCCTAAAAGATTCTGATGTCACGCATTATTCGGGCAAACGTGGTCAACGTGGACATTTGCTCCCACGTGGTTATCAGAAAGCTGAAAGTATGCAAATGGCGCAGTGATTTGTCTTTTGCATA
>CAYJUB010000409.1:2108-2916 GCA_964373145.1 uncultured Moraxellaceae bacterium | reverse complement strand
AGACCTTACGCGAGGCTGGCAAAATACGTGTGAGGTCTTGTGCCTCAACATCATGAGCGGAAGGAATGGGGGTAGTGAGGCTATTCATGGCAGCAATCCGAATGACGCAAAATAATATATGCGAACTATAGCCTTTAAGCCGCTCAAGGGCTATGGTTGCAGCACATTAAGATACCTATTAACGTGATGAAATTTGTACATGACCGCAATTGCCAACACGCCCAATCTTGCCGATTCAGATTTTTCCGAACGACTCCTCACATGGTTTGAACAACATGGACGGCATGACTTACCGTGGCAAGTCACCGATGACCCTTACAAAGTTTGGGTGTCAGAAATCATGCTCCAGCAGACGCAAGTGAAGACCGTACTTCAATATTTTGATCGCTTCATGCAGCGCTTCCCCACCGTGCAAGATCTAGGCAATGCGAGCTGGGATGAAGTTGCGCCGTTTTGGGCGGGGCTGGGTTATTACGCGCGGGCGAGGAATTTACATAAAGCCGCTGGTGCTGTGACCGAAAAAGGTGAATTTCCTAAAACACTCGAACAATGGATTGAGTTGTCTGGTGTTGGTCCATCAACGGCTGGCGCATTGATGTCCCTAGGGCTACGTCAATTCGGCGTGATCATGGATGGTAATGTCAAACGCGTTTTAAGTCGTTATTTCGCTTTGGATGGCGACAGCACGAGCAGTGCTTTTATTAAGCATATTTGGCAAATCGCGGAAGCACTCACCCCGCAAACCCGTGCACATGACTATAACCAAGCGATCATGGATTTAGGCGCGACTATTTGCACACCGAAAAAA
>CAYJUB010000409.1:1039-2098 GCA_964373145.1 uncultured Moraxellaceae bacterium | reverse complement strand
GCAAAGTGATTGCGCAGCATTTAAAACCAATCGGGTCATGGAATTACCGCAGAAACCTGCGCGTAAAGCCACGCCAACGCGCCATGCGACCGTACTCATGATCCAGTACAATCAACAACTGCTCTGGCAACAACGTCCATCCGAAGGGCTTTGGGGTGGCTTATGGTCGCTGCCAGTGATTGAAAATCATCTAGAAGAAACTTTAGGGAAATTAAAGTTAATCAATGGCGTTGAAGGTCAAAAAATACGCCACACTTTTACTCACTTTCACTGGGAATTGCAGGCGATACACTTTGACATGCATAGCGAGCAGGAAACAGCGCTTGAAACTCACTTTGCACCCACACGCTGGATGAGTCAGGTTGAAGCATTTGCCGCAGGTGTGCCAGAAGCGATGCGTAAATTGTTAGCCTATTAAGTCATTTTTTGCATAAATCTTCGGTTCAATTAAGACACTCAGATGACGCTGAGAACCTACTGTGACATACTTCACACCGAATTAACGACATTCATCTTGATCGTCTTTTTTTGTATCAGATCACCCCCATTATAATGAGCGCTTCTTATGCTGTTGACCTGTTTTAAAGCCTATGACATTCGAGGAAAACTCGGGACGGAACTCAACGAGTCGATTGCATATAGTATTGGTCGCGCATACGGACAACTCTTACAACCGAAAAAAATCGTCGTTGGTGCGGATATCCGTCCAACCAGCCACGGCCTCAAAATGGCAGTGGCTCAAGGTCTGATGGATAGCGGTGTTGATGTGATTGATATCGGCATGACAGGCACAGAAGAAGTGTACTTTGCTGCGTTCCATCTCGATGTTGATGGTGGCATTGAAGTCACGGCCAGCCATAATCCGATGGATTATAACGGCATGAAACTGGTCAAGAAAAATGCCCAGCCGATTAGCGGCGACACCGGTCTACTCGACATTAAAGCATTAGCCGAAAAAAACGACTTTGCACCCATTACCAAACAAGGTACATGGACCGAGGTTTCAATCCTTGATGATTACATTACACATCTTTTGACTTACTTAGTTATCCCTAATAT
>CAYJUB010000409.1:0-1029 GCA_964373145.1 uncultured Moraxellaceae bacterium | reverse complement strand
GGTCAATGCGGGCAATGGCGCAGCGGGTCATGTGATTGATGCGCTCGAAAGTCGTTTCGCAAGCTTAAATATTCCGATCTCCTTTGTGAAAGTTCATCATGAAGCCGATGGCAGCTTCCCGAATGGCATCCCGAATCCAATTTTGCTGGAAAATCGTGCAGCGACGATTGATGCGGTAAAAACGCATCAAGCCGATTTCGGTGTGGCTTGGGATGGCGACTTTGATCGCTGCTTCTTGTTTGATGAGCATGGTGAATTTATTGAAGGCTATTACATCGTCGGTCTGCTTGCTCAAGCCTTCCTACTCAAAAATCCAGGCGAGAAGATTATTCATGATCCGCGCCTGACTTGGAATACCATTGATATTGCAGAACAAGCGGGCGGACAAGCCATTCAGTGCAAAACCGGTCATGCCTTTATTAAAGAACGCATGCGTGCTGAGAATGCCATTTATGGCGGTGAAATGAGTGCACATCATTATTTCCGCGATTTTGCATACTGCGATAGTGGCATGATTCCGTGGTTACTGGCAGTCAACTTAGTCAGCAATACGGGCAAAGGGCTGTCAACGCTGATTAGCGAACGCATGGCAACCTATCCTTGCAGCGGCGAAATCAACTTCCGTGTCGATAACAGCGCAGAGATTATTGAAAAAATTCTGCAGCATTATACGCCTGAGCAGCCAGTTCTCGATCAAACTGATGGCATGAGCTTGTCATTTGACGATTGGCGTTTTAATCTGCGCTCGTCGAACACTGAACCGCTGATGCGCTTAAATGTCGAAGCACGTGGCGATCAAGCGCATGCTCGCATGACCTCACGCACGGCTGAGCTGCAACAACTGATTGGCTCAAAACCACAAAATAGTTATTAATGCTTTAAAAATAGATTTTTTACGGAAAACGAGATAATGGCAATACTTGTAACAGGCGCGGCAGGGTTTATTGGCAGTAATTTTGTGCTGGACTGGCTCGCACATCATAATGAGCTTGTGATTAGCCTCGATAAACTCACCTATGCAGGTAATTT
>CAYJUB010000408.1:0-2916 GCA_964373145.1 uncultured Moraxellaceae bacterium | reverse complement strand
ACTCTTGTTTCTACATACTACAATCCGTAGGTTGTTAGTAAGTAAACGTAAAATCTACCTCTGGCTTTTTACCATTGATCATATCGGAAATGGCTTGCGCTGAACCGCATGCATGAGTCCAGCCTAAAGTGCCATGACCCGTATTCAGATATAGGTTTGGATATTTGGTTTTGCCAATATAGGGCACATTGCTGGGTGTTGCTGGACGCAAACCTGTCCAAAATATTGGCTTGGAATAGTCAGCCGCATTTGGGAACAGTGACTGAGTGCGCTTAATAAGTGCCTGACAGCGCACGTCGTTTAAACTGAGATCGTAGCCATTTAATTCTGCGGTGCCTGCAATCCGTAGACGATTGCCTAAACGTGAAAAGACAATTTTATATTCATCATCGGTCATGCTGACACTTGGCGCATTTGCGCCATCAGGAATATCAACCGTTGCTGAATAGCCTTTGGCTGGATAAATCAGCAATGAAATGCCTAAATCACGCACCATGAGCGCACTGTAACTCGCAAGGCAAACGACATAAGCGTCAGCAGTCACATCAGAGTTTTTTCCATCATGTTGAACAGTGACACTGCTGATTTGTCCTTTGCTGTGTTTAATTTGGGTAATGGTGTGATTAAACAGAAAGTTTACGCCTTTTGATGCTGCGAGCTTTGCCAAATTTTGAGTGAATTTGTGCGCGTCGCCAGATTCATCACTTGATGTAAATGTTGCACCAACCACTTTGTCGATACTGCTGCTGAATGCAGGTTCTATTTTTAATATTTCATTTTTTTGATCAATGACATGGCGATCACAATCAAGACTGCGCATGAGTGCTGCTGCGGCAATCGCATTTTCGAATTCTTTAGGATCGGTATAAAAATGCAGAATCCCTTTGGTTAATGCATCGTATTGAATGTTGGTTTCTGCGCGTAGTTTTTGCAAGACGCTGCGGCTATACAAGCCTAAACGGAGAATATTTAGCGTGTTGCTTTGCGTGCGGGCTGGGGAGCACTCCATCAAAAATTGTAGACCCCAGCGCCATTGATTGAGATCAGCACGCAGACGAAAGAGCAGCGGCGCATCCTCTTTACCCAACCATTTTAGGATTTTAAGCGGTGCAGAAGGGTTTGCCCAAGGTTCTGCGTGACTCACAGAAATCTGTCCACCATTGGCAAAGCTGGTTTCGAGGCCAGCATTGGGTTGGCGTTCGATGACGGTCACATCGTGACCCGCTTGATTGAGAAACCAAGCAGTCGTTGTTCCAATCACTCCAGCGCCTAAAACCACGATTTTCACATGCGACTCCGAGTATTATTCATCGATCATAAGGGCTTATTCTTGTTGAATAGATTCAATCTTATGACGTGCATTTAGCATAGCAGTTAAATGCAAGGTGTGAAATCGGGGAGAGTACATTGAGATACTTTATAATCATATGCTTAGGTATTAGAAATGAATAAAATCAGTATGTTGAATTCACGATATACATCAAAAGATATGAAGGTCTTTGTATGAAAAAGGATAAAAAACTTGTAGATAGTATGTTTTGGGTTGACTTTTTCTTTATGTTGTCAGGGGTAGTAGCACTTTTGTTTTCAATTTATAGTCTATTTAAAATTTTAATGAATAAATGGTTCTAACACTGTTCCTGTGGTGGTTGCATTTACTACAATGATCCCAACAATACGTTGGATTAAAAAATAAATTTTGTAGAGTAATCGAAGGGCATTTACCAAATTGTTGGGCTTCGTTCCTCAGCACCAACCTACCAAGCCCAACTTACGCGCGTTGCCTACGTGGGCTGAATGATGCACAGGACTGTTTAAAATGAAAAAATTAAATTTACAAAAGCGTGAAAAAGCGCGATCCCCATTTTATATTCCTATTTTTTTTATAGTTGTTATTTTTATGCTAATAGGAGGTCAAATTAATCTTATATATTTTGTTTTAATTTTTATTTTAATTTATTGCGTGAATTGGATAGATATAAAAAAATCTGATTAAAGATACTGTTTTTTAGCATTAGAGCAAGCACATGTCGCAATAACCTAATGGCATTGTGACATGTGCATATGATATACGAGCACACTTGTTTAAAGGATTGTTTGGGGTCACACATGCTGTTCATGGGTTGTATTTCGACTGTCGCAATGTGCTTGGGCTTGTTGGCTTTACTTTATTCTATTCTTTTGTTAAAAGGTTCCCCTATTAATCACTGGCACAACAGCTCCTTTAATTTTTTCTTCAGGATTATTTATGAGTTCAAACGAACGCCCTAAGTTACACCCACTTTCATGGCTCATTTTTAGCTCGCGCTGGATACAGTTGCCTTTATATCTGGGATTGATTGTCGCTCAAGGTGTGTATGTCATTCTGTTTGTGAAGGAACTTTGGCATCTTATTCATGGTGCTACCAGTTTGAGTGAGCAGTTGATCATGCTGGCGGTATTAGGTTTGATTGATGTTGTCATGATTTCAAATTTGTTGGTGATGGTGATTGTTGGGGGGTATGAAACGTTTGTTTCGCGATTGAATCTGCAAAGCCATCCAGATCAGCCAGAGTGGTTGAGTCATGTGAATGCAACGGTTTTAAAAGTGAAATTGGCGATGGCGATTATTGGTATCAGCTCAATTCACTTGTTGAAGACGTTTATTGCGATTGGTGGACTGGGGGCCCCGATTGATGCAACAGCTCAAACGCAGACGGTCGTTCATTACACAGAGACGGGTGTCATGTGGCAGACCATTATACATATGACGTTCATTGTTTCGGCGATTGGAATTGCATGGACGGACCGATTGATGTCACAAGCAGTTGCAATCAGTAAAACAGGGCATTAAGTTAGCAAGAGAATAAAGCCTATTTCCAATATGGTGATAGGTTTTTTTATTGAAAAATAACAACATACTAAGCAGCACGTAGG
>CAYJUB010000407.1:0-2927 GCA_964373145.1 uncultured Moraxellaceae bacterium | reverse complement strand
GTTAAAACCGTGAATATTTTTAGCATTTTCATATCCTGCTCCATGTAAATTAAATCGTTGTGATAACATTCCTTAAACTTTAGCAGTCCAAGAATTAAGCTAAATCTTTAAAGATCATACACGCTGAGCCAACAAATGACACGTTGCTATCCCTTAATTCCTTTTGGTTCAGAACAAAACACACAAGAAACATCGCATTCTGTGAACGCGTGTCCATTTCGACAAGCAGGCATTCTCACGATTCAATTTCAAATCAATGATCCACAGCACGAAATCAATTGGCCTAAAAAGAAAAATCTAGAACAATGCGATTACCTTTGGGAAAGCACATGCTTTGAAGCATTCATCAGCTCACCTAATCACAACGAATATTTCGAACTGAATTTATCACCTTCGCTTGCATGGAACCTCTATCGCTTTACCGATTACCGCACACCAAACGATATGCCGCCGATTCGTGTGGCTGAGCTTGCGTTAATTAAATTTGAAATCGAAGATCATACGATTAACGCAGAAATTGATTTAAATGCACTCAACCTCGCTGATCAAGAAATCACACTCGGACTCACCGCAGTCATCAAAACCGCTCAGTCAATTGAGTACCTCTCCATCCATCACCCCAAGTCTGAAGCTGATTTCCATGACGCCATGGGTTGGACACTTCGACTATTGCCACAAGGCTAAATCCATGAATCAATTTTCTGAATCAAACGTGGACAAGAAAGCCAAAAATCCGTAGAATATCCACCTAATCTCAAACGAGCAGACTAGAAGGCATAGATTTTCAATATAAGCCTTCCCTTTTGGCGCGTCTTGTTCATAAACAAGGTCACGGCGCTGATTGGTCACAGTAACTGCTCGTTTTTTACAACTGCATTTTAGCATTGCCGCCCTTGCATGCTAATGCGGATGCTCTCGAAGCAAAGACAGAATCGGAGGTTAGACTTGCACACACCCGCCATATTAGCCCTTGCAGATGGAACCATTTTTCATGGTAAATCCATCGGTGCAGATGGACTCACCTCTGGTGAAATCGTTTTCAACACAGCCATGACTGGCTATCAAGAAATCCTCACCGATCCAAGTTATGCGCAGCAAATTGTGACGCTGACTTATCCTCATATTGGTAACACAGGCATTAACGCAGAAGACTGCGAATCTGGTCGTATCAGCAAAGTCTGGGCGGCAGGTTTGGTCATTCGTGACTTGCCACTGATGGCGAGCAACTTCCGCTCGACACAGTCACTTGATGAATATTTAAAAGCCAACAACATCGTGGCAATCGCAGACATTGATACGCGTAAATTGACGCGTATTCTGCGTACCACTGGCGCGCAAAGCAGTGCGATTCTGACTGGCAAAGATGCAACGCCTGAAGCAGCGCTTGCTGCTGCACGTAGCTTCGCTGGCATCGACGGCATGGACTTGGCAAAAGTCTGCTGCGACCCAGAAGGTTTTGAGTGGACTTCCGGTTCATGGCAGTTGAACAAAGGTTTCACACCGTTGACCAATGAACAATTCCACGTCGTTGCATACGATTACGGTGTTAAAACGAACATTCTCCGTATGCTCGTTGATCGTGGTTGCCGCTTGACGGTTGTTCCTGCTGAAACCACTGCTGCTGAAGTATTGGCAATGAATCCAGATGGCGTTTTCCTGTCTAACGGCCCGGGCGACCCATCAGCGTGTACTTACGCGATTGAAGCAGTGCGTACCATCGTTGAAACAACAGATTTACCGCTATTCGGCATTTGCTTAGGTCATCAAATCCTCGGCTTAGCGATGGGTGCAAAAACACTCAAAATGAAATTCGGTCATCATGGCGCGAATCATCCTGTGCAGGATATTGATCGCAACATCGTGATGATCACTAGCCAAAACCACGGTTTTGCGGTGGATGAAGCAACGCTGCCATCGACTTTGCGTGTGACGCATCGCTCACTGTTTGACGGCTCGAACCAAGGCATTCATCACAACACCAAACCAGCATTTAGCTTCCAAGGTCACCCTGAAGCAAGTCCGGGTCCACATGATTGTGCGCCATTATTTAATCACTTTATTGACTTGATGCAAGCTCACGCTGCAACCAAACCAGTTAATGGAAAAGGAGCTTAAATCATGCCAAAACGTACCGACATAAAAAGCATTCTCATTATTGGCGCGGGTCCAATCGTCATTGGTCAAGCGTGTGAGTTTGACTACTCAGGCGCGCAAGCATGTAAAGCGCTGCGTGAAGAAGGCTATCGCGTTATTTTGGTCAACTCCAATCCTGCGACGATCATGACCGACCCTGCGATGGCGGATTCGACTTATATCGAACCGATCACATGGCAGACGGTTGCACAAATCATTGAAAAAGAACGTCCAGATGCAGTCCTCCCAACGATGGGTGGCCAAACTGCACTGAACTGTGCGCTGGCACTTGATGCGAATGGCATTCTGGAAAAATTCAATGTCGAATTGATTGGCGCAAGTAAAGACGCCATCGAAATGGCAGAAGATCGCAAACTGTTTGACCAAGCCATGCGTCGTATTGGACTTGAATGTCCACGTGCTGCAGTTGCTGGCAACATGGAAGAAGCGTTTAAAATCCAATTGGATATGGGCTTCCCATGCATCATCCGTCCATCATTCACCATGGGTGGTTCAGGCGGTGGTATTGCGTACAATCGCGAAGAGTTCATCGAAATCTGCGAACGCGGTTTTGACCTCTCCCCGACTAAACAATTGCTCATCGACGAGTCGTTGATTGGCTGGAAAGAATACGAAATGGAAGTTGTCCGCGACAAAAACGACAACTGCATTATCGTTTGTGCGATTGAAAACTTCGACCCAATGGGCGTGCATACTGGTGACTCGATCACTGTTGCGCCAGCACAAACATTGACCGACAAAGAATATCAATTGATGCGTAATGCATCGATCGC
>CAYJUB010000406.1:2072-2958 GCA_964373145.1 uncultured Moraxellaceae bacterium | reverse complement strand
CACTTACGCAAGCAGTGCGTTTGATGCACTTAGTCATTCGACGAATTAAAAAACATGGCGGTCAACCACATTGCGCGTGCGCAAGCGGCTTGGCCAATTCTCATCAGAACAGCCAGACGTCGTTCAAAAATTAGTTATAGCGAGCTTTGCGGTGCACTTGGTCTACATCCACGTGCGGCGTCTTATTTACTCAATGTCATTCATCAATACTGTCTGATCTACGAACTTCCACCACTCGTGGCATTGGCCGTCAGTAAATCCAGCAAAATTCCTGGTGAAGGGTACACGGTGACAAGTCGCGGCGGCGTAAGCTATGAAGCTGCGCTACAGGAAGTGTATGATTTTGATTGGCCAGATCGAGTACCCAATTTTTCACTTGTAAATATCAAAGTGAATAAAAAATAAGTCTCACAATCCACAAAAACTACTAAGCATTTACAGTGCTTGATATTTCTTCGAACTACGTTTAACTCATATAAAAATAACAATATTTTTTCCCTTCCTCAGGCTCAATCTCCTCTCAGTTACGTTGACACTTTACTAGCATCCATGTATAAAAAACATGCGACTATAATAAAAAAATGACATGATGTATTCATGCGTAAACTTGGCTAAATCTTCATTTCTCTATGCCAGTACAGCTAAGAATAGATACCTAGACGAGCTTAGATGTGCTTAGAATTTGTAAATCAGGGGATGATTCGATGAGTAAGGCTTTATTATTGTTCTTTGAGTGGACGGATCGTCATCAACGTCCTATACATCTATACGCCGCGCCCATACTTTTTCTATTTGTCATCGCTGTATATGCTCTGGTCTATATGACTGGTGGGATTAAGTTCGTCTATTCACATTCCATGTATATCGTCATTCTTCTTTCTGGTTT
>CAYJUB010000406.1:0-2062 GCA_964373145.1 uncultured Moraxellaceae bacterium | reverse complement strand
ATTATTTTCGGCATAATTGCAGGAGCTGTGCTGGGTCCTTTAATGCCCATTGATGTCATCACTGGGGAAATGCAAAAGACGTTTAACTGGCTTTATCGCATGGGTATGTTCACCCTGATTGGTTTTTTGAGTGGTGCAGCAAGTGATGGCGCGAGATTCTATCAAGAAAAACTCAAATGGCTTTATCAGCATAATATCTCATCCAGACTCCGCAATCGAAGTGCTCTACTCGATCGCATCAAGCATCTGACTTCTCACAATAAGCATTCGCCAAACACTTATCTTTTGGTGGTTATCTCTTGTGAAAATGAGAAGGAGTTAAAATCTGCGTTTGGATTTGCCATTATTGAGGAAGCGGTTCAGCAGTTATCGAAGCGATATGCAAATAGTCAAATTGGGGCCGATATCTATCATACAGACACCGCCCAACTCGCCATATTATTAGAAATGGGCGCTTGGGATATCGAAAAACTGCTCCAAGTTTTAACCGACGCCTCTCGTGAGCCTATTCTATATAACCAAGTTTTGATTCATATTGATACTCGGATGGGCTACGTCACATTTAATAATGGCGAGGAAACAGCTGAAACATATTTGCATATGGCTGAAGCAGCTTTGACTGTTGCCCACGAAACATCACGTGATTCTGTTGCGTATAGCGCTTCGATCATGACTGCAACTGAGGATAATCTTTCGCTGTTAGGCGAGTTGACGGATGCCATCAGAAGTCACCAACTGTATTTTCACTATCAGCCTAAAATTGATATTGCGACGGGCGCTGTTTACGGTGCAGAAGCGTTAATGCGCTGGAATCATCCAACGCGAGGAAATATTCCTCCCAATGAATTTATTCCACGCGCTGAACAAAGTACACTCATTGATTTAATTACTGAATTTGCTTTAGAAGAAGCGATTGCTCAAATTGCCGAATGGCACAAAATCGGCATAAACATCTCAGTGTCCGTCAATATCTCGACACATAATCTGCTACAGCCTAATTTTACTGATTTTATTCTCAATCTACTCAACCATTATGGACTGAGCGGTGAATCACTCGAACTTGAAATTACTGAAGGTGCGCTGATGATGGATGTCGAACGCACCATTGATGAGCTTAGACGCTTATCTAATCTAAAAATCATTATTTCAATTGATGATTTTGGTACGGGTTATTCATCTCTGCAATATCTACATCAATTGCCAATTTCCTTGATCAAAATTGATCAATCTTTTGTACGTCGATTGCCATCTGATAAAGGCGCAACATATATCTTGGATGCTGCTGTCATGCTCGCGCATAACATGGGGATCAAAGCGATTGCGGAAGGTGTCGAAAATCAAGAAGTCTTTAATTTTTTAAGTCAAATTGGTTGTGATATGGCACAGGTTTATTTGATTTCTCGGCCAAAGCCTGCTCAAGATTTTGAAAAATGGTATTTAGCATGCAATGGAAAATTCTCAGCGGTTTAAAAGCCAACAATGTTAAAAGAAATTCTAAAAAATGAAGCAGACGTTTTGATCAGCATCTGCTTCATTGAAATCTTAAATCACTCGTTTCCGACCATTTATTTTGGGCAATAACCAATGCATCAGTGCCGTGAAAAATGCCACCAAAACAACCACAAAAATCACCCAGCCCGATTGAAAGAATCGTTCAGGATACAACACATAAAACGCTGATAATCCGATACTATTACATGCCAAAATTAAAACAGCACATGCATAATCATGATAACGTCGCGCATGATCTGAGTTGATTGTCCAATCTGAGTCAGAGTTATAGCTAGGAAGTGATTCATGGGCAGCATTTAATTGTTCTAATGTCACCAAATAAGCGCGAATATTGGCAATAATCAGTTCATATTTATAATTCAAAAATGCAAAACTGGCTGATGCAACAGGAAAGCCCAGTAAAATCCATTCAATATGTGCATTACTTAAACCTGCAGCACTATGCGATGCAATCAGTGCTGCAAGTAAACCCACAAAGAAACTAATAAAAATCGTCAAGGCTTGCTGGCGCTGTGAATCATTTGAAATCTGAGACCAATGATATTCCAAT
>CAYJUB010000405.1:0-2976 GCA_964373145.1 uncultured Moraxellaceae bacterium | reverse complement strand
TCACCAATGCACCAGATAAATCAGTATCAGGTAGCAAGCAAACAAATTCTTCGCCGCCATATCGCGCAAGTAAATCGTAAGGACGTCGAAAACGAGATTGCAATGCTGTTGCGACAGCGCGCAAACAATCATCACCCATTTGATGTCCATAGTGATCATTATAAAGTTTAAAATAATCAATATCGATCATAATCAACGACAAAGGCTGCTTGCTACGATTACAGCGACGCCATTCTGATTCTAATCGCTCATCAAACAGGCGTCGATTCGCAACGCCCGTCAAACCATCCGCAAATGCCATGTTGTGCAGTAAATCAAATTGAAATTTGAGTGTCAGATGAGCACGTACACGATTACGT
This sequence comes from uncultured Moraxellaceae bacterium, assembly GCA_964373145.1. GTDB lineage: Bacteria > Pseudomonadota > Gammaproteobacteria > Pseudomonadales > Moraxellaceae > Aquirhabdus. The sequence goes on along the minus strand of CAYJUB010000405.1, from coordinate 2,617 downwards.
AAGGTTGTTGAGTTCACAGGTTTATTAACAAAATCAACACCACCTGCGAGCCAACATGCATTTTCATTTTCAGGAAGGCTACTGGCTGTGACAAAAATGACAGGAATACTACGTGTATCTGCACCTTGTTTTAATCGCCGACATACTTCTAATCCATCCATACCAGCCATTTCTACATCAAGCAAAACAAGATCTGGCGGCGTACTATTGCAGAAATCCAAGGCTTGTTGCCCACTCGTTGCCATAAATACATCATGCGAATCAGAAAAAATTTGATAAATTGCATGAATATTAATGGGTTGATCATCGACCACTAATAAACGTCCACGTCTATGGCTTAAATCATAAGAAGTCACGATTTCGGTATTCATCATAATGATTGGGCTTCCCATAACTTTATTAGCGCTTCGCAACAGCGCAATGCCTCAGAAAAATTTAATTGATTCATGGCTGCTGTTAATGCGTTGAATTGCTCTGGATAACGAAGTGCGTATTTTGCCTTCAATTGTTCATATTCGTTTAGCGCCTGCATATTAGAGTCACGGAGTAAAAGACTGAAGGATTCAAGCTCAGTCAGTGCAGGTCTTTTTTCGAGTTGTGTGGGGTCTGAAGGCACATGTTTTGCTGCTGACAGGATGTTCATTTGATGTGCTGATCGTTCGGCTTGCTGTATGGTTTGCTCAATGAGTAATTTAAGATCAAACCACTCTTTTACAAATTCTTGCATTGAAAATTTCTCTGCATTTGCAATTATAGTGGCTAATTCTTTAGCCCCAATCGTACCTGAAAGCCCTTTTAAAGCATGCAGAATTCGTCGCAGTGTGGCTTCGTTTTTTGATTGTTGCGATTCGTCGCTTGATTGCGTGATATCCGTAAGGACTAGACCACTTAATTGTGTTAAAAACGCTGATGCATCATGACCAAAATTGAGCAACGCATTGGCATATATATTCTGATTATAGCCAAAGCGTTCTAGTGCACCTTGAACATCGAGTTTTGATTGATTCACTATGGTTGAATCGAGAGGGCTTGATATGACTGTTTCAGTATCGACAATTCGACTGATCTGTGAACTGATGACTGTAACTAACTGAGTCAAATCAAATGGTTTTCCAACATGATCATTCATTCCCGCCTCAATTGCAGCCGCACGATCAGTGGCTAAGGCATTTGCAGTTAAAGCGATAATGGGTAGAATTTCTTTAGAAATAGATTTTCGAATTTCTCTCGTTGCTGTGTAACCATCCATGTCGGGCATTTGAATATCCATGAGTACGACATCAAGCCTTGTATCTACGACGGCTTTAATCGCTGCAAGACCATTATCTGCGACAGTGACAACCGCACCTTCAGCACTGAGTAACTCATATGCAACTTGCTGATTCGTTAAATTATCTTCAACAACTAAGATACGGACACCAACAAGTCTTTGATGAGTTGTGTTAATTTTTTTGACTATTGACATCGCATTGCGACCTGTACGTGCATCAGCTACAGCATCAAATAGCATTGATGCTGTAATGGGTTTGACTAAAAAGCCATCCAATTGAGACGATAGTTGTTGCTGTTGCTCTGTTGTTTTACTTCGATCTGCTGCAGTCACCATGACAATCAGCGGAGCAATTGAATCCGCATAAAACTGTCTCAAATGTTCGGTTGTTTCCCAACCATCCATTTCAGGCATACGCCAATCTACAAATACCACATCGTAGTCATCGCCTGCATATTTAGCTTTTTTTAGTAGCGTCAACGCTTCAATACCACTGACAGCTTCATGCGCTATCCAACCAAACTGAACAACCATTGAAGCCAAAATTTGGCGTGCATAATAATTATCATCAATAACCAACACTCGCAGACCTTTTAACTCTGCAACGGCAGTCGCTGTTGGTAATTCAAGTCCGTCTACAGCCGTGCAAGGAATACTGAAATGAAAATTCGTTCCGACCCCCAGTACACTTTCAAACCCAATATCACCGCCCATTAATCGAACCAGTCTCTGACTGATTGCCAAGCACAAACCACTGCCACCATAACGACGCGCTGTTGAGGGTTCTGCTTGTGAAAACCCATCAAAAATACTTTGTTGTGCTTCTGGTGCAATTCCAATCCCTGTATCACGTATCGAAAACGAAAGTTGTGGTTGAATCATTGCAGCGGTGGCTTTAACGAAACGTACAGTCACGATAATTTCCCCGATGTCTGTAAATTTGACTGCATTGCCAGCAATATTAATTAAAACTTGTTGTAAACGCATTGCATCGCCAATTATCCAAGCAGGAGAATTAGGGTCAATATCAAATAATACCTCAACGTCTTTTTGACCAATATTAGCCGCTAGAATTACTCCGACATCCCGTAATAATTTATCAAAATTAAATGTATTTTTTTCAAGTATTAACTTGCCCGCTTCAACTTTGGAAAAATCCAAAATATCATTGAGAATACTGAGCAATGCCAATGCTGCAGTTTCGGTCTTAGCAACGTAATCAAGTTGTCGACCATCCAGTTCAGTTCGATGTAACAATTGTTGCATGCCTAAAATCGCATTCATCGGCGTACGGATTTCATGGCTCATATTGGCAAGAAAAGCAGACTTCGCCAAATTGGCAGCATT
>CAYJUB010000404.1:0-2988 GCA_964373145.1 uncultured Moraxellaceae bacterium | reverse complement strand
AATTGAACTTGTAGGCTGTTTGATTTTGTGGGGAGCTGAAGTTCATGGAAGATCGGTCAGAACACTTTAATTTTGCAAGTGTCATACAATCCATCACGCTGATCGTCTTAGAAGCTTTTTTAACATTTTTGTTAAAATCTGATCGTCAGTCTAAAAGACTTGCTCAAAATTTGATTCACCAACAAGCCTTGGTTGAAATAAGGACTACCTTCCCTTCGACGGTCGTGTTCGTGACATTTACATCCCGTGGTGTGCTTTTGGATGCAAAACAACCAGAGCGTCATATTGATGCTGTCATCACCGCTACCTTTAAAGATATGGTTTACGGCTTTTTTACTGCGCCAGTTTCATCTCTGCGAAGAATGAAAATCGACGGACCCATTGAATTAATAGATGAATTGAGGGTGCTCATGAGTAGCTTTAACTTACAACAAATTATCAATCACTGGGTTCAATCCGATTGGTTCAAATCTTTATTAGTCCCCAATAAAGACGTGGATGAGAATGGAGACCCCATCTCTCATGGACGCACATCGCGCAGTCATAGTACGCTAATCAAAAAGCTCAATGAGCAACAATTGCTCGTTGATCAAATGAATTTACAAACGAAAGAACAGCTTTATGTTATTGCCAAGCTGCATCAACGTATGAAGCTTATGATGACCATTGGTTTCATTGTCTTATTTGCACTTGCTGCGGGGCTTGTAGGGACATTAATTTATTTTTTAAATTAAAATATATTTTCTTTCATTTAACCCTTTTTCCAAAACCTGACGTTTACCTAAGCATCTACTCCACCAAGGATGCTTTACCATGAAACGTCACCCTCTCGGCTTAATGATCGCCATCGTCTTATTACAAACTGCGTGTACATCTCAGCAGGAACACAATTCTTCCTCACAAACGGCTTCGGGAGTGATTACACCTCACTCGATTGCGCCAGAAACTCTCAATAATAAAAAAGATAATCCCATCGTATCTGATGCATTGGAAGAAAAAGAAACGCGTGATGATTTAGCAGCAGTTTCGAGCCGTGTCCATGCAGGACTAGCAAAAGCACGAATGAAATCAGAAAAAATACTCTCCAAACAGACGATGACAATGCAAGCACCAATGGCAATGGGACAAGCCATGGCGTATGCACCCGCCCCAACACATGTGATGAATGCTTACGCTATGCCTCGCGAAGAGCGTGACCAGTTCGCCCATTTCACCGATAACCCAGTTAAGCAAGTCGCCAACGACCCTGTCTCCACCTTTAGTTTAGATGTAGATACAGGCAGTTATGCAGTGGTGCGTAATTTTTTGCAGCAAGGTCGACTGCCTGCCAGTGATGCGGTGCGTACAGAAGAGTTCATTAATTATTTCAGTTATAGTTATCCTAAAAATAAAGGTCAAACACCTTTTTCTACTGATACCGAACTCAGTACTGCACCGTGGCAGCCTGAGCATTATTTGCTCCGAATTGGAGTGCAAGCGCAAGATATACAAAGTGCTGCAATGCCACCAGCCAACTTGGTTTTTTTAGTCGATGTGTCTGGCTCTATGGATGAACCAAACAAATTACCCTTGGTCATCAGTAGCTTGCAAATGCTAACACAGCAACTACGCCCACAAGATAAATTGTCGCTCGTGGTGTATGCAGGACGTACTGAGGTCGTGTTAGAGCCAACGGCAGGCAACCACAAAGACGATATTCAAGCTGCTTTAGCACGCTTGCAGGCTGGTGGTAGTACCGCTGGTGCGTCAGCGTTGTCATTGGCCTACAAGATGGCTCGTAAAGGGTATATTAATAATGGGATTAACCGTATTTTAATGGCGACCGATGGTGATTTTAATGTTGGTGTGACGGACAACAATCAATTGAAAGATATGGTTAAACGTGAACGCGAGTCAGGCATTACCTTGTCTACTTTGGGCTTTGGTCAAGGCAATTATAATGATGCCATGATGGAGCAAATCGCTGACGTAGGAAATGGCAATTACAGTTATATCGACTCGTTGAATGAAGCACGAAAAGTGTTGGTTGATGAATTAGCGAGTACATTTAATACCGTCGCCAAAGATGTGAAAGTGCAGATTGAATTTAATCCAAATGTTGTGTCTGAGTATCGCTTGCTTGGATACGAAAATCGTCAATTAAATCGTGAAGATTTTAATAATGATAAGGTTGATGCGGGTGATGTTGGTGCAGGAAAAAGCGTGACCGCCATTTATGAAATCACGCCAAAAACTGCGACCCCAGCAATGGACGCCTTGCGTTATCAAAGCGGAAAATTAATGGCTGAAAGCAGTAAACCAACTGGCCAAGAGCTGGCATTTCTGAAAATCCGCTACAAGAAACCAGAAGGCACGCAAAGTATTTTAATCACACGTCCTATTGCTAAGCCCAGCAGTATTACTGCATTTGCCAATAGCAGCGAAAATCAACGCTTTGCGACCGCAGTCGCTGGATTTGGCCAGTTATTACGCCAATCAACGCAAGTGAATAATTTGACCTATGGTCAAGTTGCTCAAATCGCCCAACAAGCCAAAGGCAATGATCCGACAGGAAGTAAAGGTGAGTTTGTTCAACTGGTCAAAAATGCCGAGGCTTTGGCAGGTAAAAAAGAAACTATGCAGCTTCGCGATTAAGTTCGGGTTAGCGGCAATGTTGGGGCGGATCATGCATCCGCCCTTCTCTATATCAAAGCATTGATAAAATTGATACATTAGGTGCAATCATTACCTTCTTGACCTTACAAATGCCGACTTTAACGGATGAAAATGCCAGTGACGAAAGCCTGATGCTTGCTTATCAATCAGGCAATGAACAGGCATTTTCTCATTTGTATCAGCGTTATCGTCAGCCGTTATTTTCTTATCTGGTTAAAAATACTGGCAATAAAGCGCAAGCTGAAGAAATTTATCAGGAAATATGGTTAGCGCTCATTCGCCAACGTGAGCGTTATACAGTGACTGCCAGTTTTAGAACTTATATTTTTTGTA
>CAYJUB010000403.1:0-2994 GCA_964373145.1 uncultured Moraxellaceae bacterium | reverse complement strand
GCATCGATAGACGGACATTGGCTCGCCGCAACGGTGAAACGAGAGTTTGGATGTGCCGCAGGAGTGCCTTTTTCAGCAGTCCATGCTTCACCTTTCCAATCTATCAGATTCGCAGGAGCCTCTTTGCTCAAGCCTTCCCACCACACATCACCGTCTTCGGTTTGTGCAACGTTGGTATAAATCACGTTTTTATAGAGGGTTGCCAAGCAATTTGGATTGGTCTTTTCACTGGTTCCCGGCGCAACACCAAAGAAGCCCGCTTCAGGGTTGATCGCATACAAACGACCATCCGCACCCGGTTTCAACCATGCAATGTCATCACCGACTGTCTCGATCTTCCAACCTTCAAATCCTGCAGGTGGAATCAGCATCGCAAAGTTGGTTTTACCACATGCAGAAGGGAATGCCGCTGCAACATAATGTTTTTCACCACGTGGACTGGTTAAACCCAGAATCAACATGTGCTCAGCAAGCCAGCCTTGATCGCGACCCATCGCCGAAGCGATACGCAAGGCCAAACATTTTTTGCCGAGTAACGCATTGCCGCCGTATCCAGAACCAAAAGACCAGATTTCGCGAGTCTCAGGATAGTGGACGATATACTTGGTGTCATTACATGGCCATTTTACATCAGCTTGACCATCAACCAGCGGCGCGCCAACAGAGTGCACACAAGGCACGTATTCACCATCCGTACCCAATACGTCATACACTGCTTTGCCCATACGCGCCATGATGCGCATATTGACCACGACATAAGGAGAGTCCGTGAGTTCGATACCGATATGTGCAATATGACTGCCCAATGGACCCATTGAGAATGGCACAACATACATGGTACGGCCACGCATAGAGCCGGCAAACAAACCATTTAAGGTTTCGCGCATTTCAGCAGGTGCGGCCCAGTTATTGGTTGAGCCAGCGTCTTCTTTCGTTTCGGAACAAATATAAGTGCGCTCTTCAACACGCGCAACATCAGATGGGCTTGATAAAGCCAAATATGAACCAGGGCGTTTTTCTTCATTGAGCTTGGTCATCATGCCTGAGCTGACCATTAAATCGAGAAGACGTTGGTTTTCTTCTTCGCTACCATCAACCCATTCAATACGATCAGGCTGGGTCAGTGCGGCAATTTGTTCTACCCAAGCAATCAGCTTTGGGTGGCGGACAAATGTTGGAATATTAGAAGCTATCACTTGGGTCATGGTGAGGCCTTTCGTAAAAATACGAGCAAAGACAGTCCCGGATCACGGGCACTGCCGTAAAAAAATGAAGCTGCATTAAAGCATAAATGTGTTGCATTTAGAAGTCTGTATAACAGGCATAAATTTTCGTGATAGTAGTCTATTCATAAAATTATTCTGTTTCACAACAAGGGTCATTTCTTAAAATATTTTTAATTTTCAAAACGCTTCACAATTTGATAACACAGCATTTAAAAGAAAAAAGTCCCACTACACAGCGTGCGACAGCTTATTCTATCGGTTATAGCCTACAAGACTAACCTAGCTTGTCATACCCAATTTTGCGCGCTATCTATTCAGCTAGTCATCGGTTTTATGCCGCCATAGGAGCAATGTTGGGCAAAATATTCCCAAGTCTGGGGGTAATCTGCTTAGCGAAACCCTCCCTGACTAGCCATCGCACTGCAAAGCTAAAATAATCCAATCCGATCATTTTATAGATATGCTTGCAATAAGAATACTCAGTGAACTCAAAAACAGGTTAAATAAGCCGTTCATAAAAAAATGCCTTGAGAATAAATGATCAACACCCTTCCACACTCAGCATTGCAGCCATGGCACGGATATCCACCGACGTGAACACAACAAATTTCAACTCAAAAAATTCATAAAAATAAGATGCTAGGGTGATAAAGTCGCTCTCATTCAACATCCCCACCTTCGCAAGGTCAATCATGTCACCAGTATCTACGCAAGATAAAAACAATCCGAGCAAAAAACTCATTTCAATTATCATGAATAAAGGTTCCGGTTATCGCGCGGCTGACGCAGAGCCGATCCACGAAGTCCTTGTCCAATACTTCACTAAGCATGGCTTTGACGTTCAGCTGCATCTTGCGGAACAACCCCATGATTTAACACGTCTAACTCAAAAAGCCGTTGCACAGCATCGAAATCGCTCTGGCGTTATTGTTGCTGCGGGTGGTGATGGGACATTGAACACCGTCGCGCAGATACTGCTCCATGGTTCAATTCCGATGGGCATTATCCCCCTAGGAACGTTCAATTATGTCGCACGTGCATTAGATATCCCCTTGGCCGCTCTGGATGCCGCTCATGTCATCATCCAAGGCATTCAGACCGCCATCCATGTAGGCTGTGTCAATCAATATATTTATCTGAACAACGCATCAATTGGACTCTACCCACGCATGATTGAACAACGCGAGCAAGACAATACCCGCTTCGGCCGCTTTCGGGCGGTTGCCATGCTTTCGGGCTTTGCAGTGCTGATGCGTGAACACCAAAAGTTAAAACTTAAACTGTCTGTGGATGGGCAAGTGGAGCCTATCGAGTCGCCACTGGTATTCTTTGGTAATAATCAACTCCAACTTCAAGACTTTAAACTTGAACTTGCGCAGTGCGCGGCACAGGGCAAACTGGCCGCTGTAGCAATTACCGAAGTTACCCGTATTCAAATGCTCAAACTCATTGCTCGTCTGCAACTGGGCACCTTTGAGCAAGCACCGGAAGTCACTGCTTTTTGTGCTGAGCAGATACGTATTGATTCGAAAGCCCGACAAATGAAAGTGGCAATTGACGGTGAAATCGTTCAAGTTAAAACACCACTGCACTTTTCCGTGGCGCAATCGGCTTTACTGATGATCGTGCCTGAACATCGTGCCGAATGAATAACACTATCAGGTTGAATTGCTATGCTCCTTCATCTCTCTGACGTTCATTTTGGCGCGGAACAAGATACTGTAACCGATGCACTGCGTAAGTTATGCGACACGTTACCGCTTGAAGC
>CAYJUB010000402.1:0-3011 GCA_964373145.1 uncultured Moraxellaceae bacterium | reverse complement strand
AAATGATTTAAAAAAATATTTAAATCAATATACAGCCAAACAAAAACCCTATCGCAAAACACGATAAAGATCCAAAGGACACTGCTTGCCGTCGCCGGTAGCGCAAAATTGAATATGTGACGGGTTGATCCATTTGACAAACTGTTGTTGCACATCGCCTCTTTGGTTGATGTTACTACCTGAGCAATCCATGACATTGCTATCATATAAGATGACCATTGCCAGTTGTGGCAAAGTCACACTCATCTCATCCATATCTGGCAGTTGATACATGTATTTACCTAAACTCCATTCCCCAGCGTTTTTGACGACAACCTGCCCATTTTCTTTAAAATTATAATATTCAATACATCTCTTAGGCCGAATTATTGTACCCCACAAACCAGCAATCTGTGGACGATTGACCATTTTGACTTGTGCCTTTGGCTGGAGAAATTCTTCTAAATATGCCCAAAATGTATTTGACGCTGGTGTTCTTACAGATTGATCCTCTGCATATGCCGCTGGACTCAAGTACACCACACATGAAACCGTCACTGCCAACGCTGCAAAACGAAGTTTCATGAATGACAAATCGTGACGCCATAGACCTTGAGTAATTTTACTTTTTTTAAACGAATACAGTCGCATAGTTGATGGCATCATAATAATTTACAGTCATGTCGGTCACTAAAATCCTTCCACCAATCGTGCCGTGTCTACCCGCTCTCGTCAAGGCAAATTTGTTGGTGAGATGTGTGTATGCGGTTGGCTAAGCAAAGTTTTTTGGGATATTTTCTGAATAAAAAACAATCCCAATAAAACGATCGCTGATGCAATGACAAAAATCCATTGCCCACCCAATTGATCCCAAACACTTCCAGCCAGAATCGAACCAATCGCCACGCCTAATCCCCACAACATACTGTACAACGCTTGCGCACGCCCCTGCTGATCAGGATGAAATTCTCTGAAAATTAAACGCATGGCGATTGATTGAAATAGCGCAAAACTCAAAGCATGAACACACTGTGCCAACACCTGAACGACCCACAGGTTTGGAAGCGCAGCGACCAACAACCATCGTAATGAAGTAAATACTAGACAAGCAATAATCAAATGACGCTCATCGAAGCGAGCCAGCAGCTTAGAGCTTTGGGTGAACATCAGCACTTCAGCGAATACGCCAACCGACCACAACAAGCCAATACTCAATGTGCTATAGCCATAACTCAATAAATAATTGGAATAAAAACTATAAAATGGCGCATGAGATAGCAGTAAGAAAAAGTGAATACTAAAGAACGCCCAAACCACAGGTTTCTTTAAGACAGGCAATAGTGGCGATGGTTTGGTTGTTCTCGCCTGCGCCTGCGGCGGCTCTGCAATTATGAATGAATTCACAACTGCAACCAGCGCTAAGAGAATCATCACCACGGGTAATGTCGTTATTAAACTCCATTTAAACCACAGCCCTAAACCCGCAACAGCCGCAATAAACCCCAGCGACCCCCACAGACGTACAATACCGTATTGATCTCGATCTTTGCCGAGATAAAACAACGTCACCGCTTCAAATTGCGCGAGCACTGCATTCTGAAAAAAACTATAGAAGAACAGTACTGGCACAAGCCAAAATATCGTATGTGGCACAAATAGAATCGCAACCCACGCAATGAGCTCGGCTGTAATGCCCAAACGCACCCAACGCATACGAAGACCTGAGCGATCAGCGAGCTGCCCCCAAACACTGGGCGCAATGATACGAGAAATCACCGTCACTGCGGCAAGCCAACCAATCTGTTCTTTATCAAATCCACGCCCTTCTAGATACAAGCTCCAGTAAGGCATGAATGCGCCGATCACCGAAAAATAGAAAAAATAAAAGCCCGATAAACGAGCCTTTATTGGAACACTCAGATCACTTCTCAATTGCATTCATCGGCGGCATAACATCAGCATTTTGCGCACGATGACGCATGAAATGATCCATCAGCACAATCGCCAGCATGGCTTCTGCAATCGGTGTTGCACGCACGCCAACACAAGGATCGTGACGACCCTTTGTGACAACTTCAATTTGTTCGCCAGCCAAATTTACGCTTTGACCTGCTGTTGTAATACTTGCTGTTGGTTTCAATGCGATCGACACACGGATGTCCTGACCACTGGAAATACCACCCAAAATGCCGCCTGCATGGTTTGCTTTAAAACCATTGGGCGTCATCTCATCACGGGTTTCGTGACCAAACTGACCTGCAACCGCAAAACCATCACCAACTTCAACACCTTTCACCGCATTGATGCTCATCATGGCGTGAGCAATATCCGCATCCAATCGATCAAATACAGGCTCGCCCCAACCGACTGGCACATTCTCAGCAATCACTTCCAAACGTGCACCGCAGCTCGTACCCTGACGACGTAAATCCGTGACCAATGCTTCAAAGCGAGGAATCGCATCAGCATCACCACAGAAAAATGGATTTTGATTCACGATCGACCAATCTAATGTCTTCGCGAACTCATTACCAATTTGCGTCACATGACCACGAATCAGAATGCCAAATTTCTCAGCCAAATATTTCTTCGCAATCGCACCAGCCGCGACACGCATCGCCGTTTCACGTGCACTCGAGCGACCGCCTCCACGATAATCACGGAAGCCATATTTCATGGTGTAGGTGTAATCAGCATGACCCGGGCGGAAGGTTTCAGCGATATTTCCGTAGTCTTTTGATTTTTGATCGGTATTCGCGATATACAAGCCGATCGGTGTGCCTGTGGTTTTACCCTCAAATACGCCAGAAATGATTTTGACCAAATCTTCTTCTTTACGCTGTGTCGCAAAACTGGATGTGCCTGGTTTACGGCGATCTAGGTCAACCTGCAAATCTTCTTCGCTTAACGCCATACCTGGAGGTACGCCATCGACAATCGCCATCAAGCCCACGCCATGCGACTCGCCGCATGTGGTCACTCGGAATAATTGCCCAACGCTATTGCCTGCCATGCTTTCTACTCAACAATTC
>CAYJUB010000401.1:0-3023 GCA_964373145.1 uncultured Moraxellaceae bacterium | reverse complement strand
CTTGCGACCCCCGCATTATGAGTGCGGTGCTCTAACCAACTGAGCTACATAGCCAAGAACTGACACATCAGTGCTTTCGGAGGACGGCATTATGCCGATCACACTAAGGTTCGTCAAGTCAAAACGCCTAAAACATCAGCAAGCTGTTCAATATTTTGAGCAACAACGCACAAGCGTTTAAAACTTAAACAAAACCAATCACACAACGATTAACAATTTTAAAAAACCAATCATTAACCATTCAGAAATTTGGTGCAAAGTGGGCCTATAAGCCGGGTTCTGTCGTGAACGATCATTCCTCTAGGCGTATCGTCACCAATACGCTCAAGCAACCTACCCGCATCCGACGCGGGCCACGCCATGGATTCCTATTTGGTCTTGCTTCAAGTGGGGTTTACCGTACCGGTCTGTTACCAGACTCGTGGTGCGCTCTTACCGCACCGTTTCACCCTTACCACGCACCCTTTCGGGCCGTTCGGCGGTCTACTCTCTGCTGCACTATCCGTCGGCTCACACCGCCCAGGCGTTACCTGGCACTTTGCCCTATGAAGCCCGGACTTTCCTCCCCTGCTTTAATCCGAAGATCTAATCAGCGGCGACCGTCCAGCCCACTTTGCGCGCGCATAGTAACAAACTCATGGAAGATGATGTGAATTAAACTGTATTTATTTTCGTTTTATAATTTGGATGATGCTAATTCAAACAGCTACAATTTATGTAGACGTTGAAGCGAATGCTTTCAAACGATTTGATTTGGCAAGGAGTTCTTCTTCCGTTTCAGGAAAATCAGGATCTTTGGGAATACAATCGTCAACTGGGCAATATAATTGACATTGCGGCACATCAAAGTGACCGACACACTCGGTGCACAAGTCAGGATCGATCTCATAAATGACCGACCCCATATAAATCGCTTGATTTGGGCATACAGGTTCACACACATCACAATTGATGCACTCGATCGTGATTTTGAGTGACATAACGTGTAGTTAACCTTTATCTAAATCCGGTGATCATGAGATCACCGATATGACTCGACCAAAAAACCTTACCAACCATTCGCGTGCTTTGCAGCAAAAGCGGCGTTGACAGCAGCTGGAACAAACTTGGCAACATCACCATGCAATCGTGCGATTTCACGCACCAATGTGGATGAAATAAATGATAGATGTTCAGAAGGTGTTAAAAATACCGTTTCAAACGTACTATCCAATTGACGATTCATATTTGCCAATTGAAACTCGTATTCAAAATCTGAAACCGCACGCAAACCGCGCAATACCGCTGTTGCTTGTTGATCTTGGAACAAGTTCACCAAGAGTCCACTAAAACCAATGACCTTCACATTGGGTAAATGATCAATCGCACTATGAACTAACGCAACGCGCTCATCCAGAGTAAACACAGGGCTCTTATGATGTCCTGCGGCAATCGCGACCACAACCTCATCAAACATTTTTGATGCGCGTTCAATGAGATCAGCATGACCATTGGTGACTGGGTCAAATGTTCCTGGATAGATAACACGGGTCATCGGTAAGACTCGGCAATACGTTAGAATGTCGACATGTTATCAAGAAACCTAGTACAGTAGTAAGTACAGTAAATGACAAACATGCTTAATTCGCGCATTGAATTAAAATTTTTACTAAAAATTGCAACGTCTACCCCGAACATGCGTCACAATAGCGCAATATAGAAAGCAACATGAGCCAATTAGATATATTGGTGACATAAACAGAGACGATTTAGCAAAACCATGAGTAAAGACAAAACAACGGGCGGCACAATCGCTCAAAACCGTAAAGCACGTCATGACTTCTTTATTGAAGATAAAGTCGAGGCTGGCTTAGTCTTGCAAGGCTGGGAAATCAAAGCGATTCGCGCGGGGAAAATGACGATTTCGGAAGCCTATGTTATTTTCCGAGATAACGAAGCCTTTTTGTTTAACGCCCAAATTACACCACTTTGGACGGCATCTACGCATGTCGATCCTGAAGCCACGCGCACGCGTAAACTACTGATGTCACGTCGTCAAATTGATAAGTTGATGTCTGCCGTAAATCAAAAAGGCTATACCTGCGTGCCGTTGGCAAGCTTTTGGAAAGGCCAATACGTCAAATGTGAAATTGCCTTGGTAAAAGGTAAAGCATTACATGACAAACGCGCGACTGAGAAAGATCGTGATTGGAGTCGTGAAAAACAGCGGGTGTTTAGAAATCAATAAGCAAAACCCTTCATCAATAAAAATGCCTAGTCAATACTAGGCATTTTTATTAGATGCAATCATCAAAGCTCCACCACCTCAGACTTACCGCATAGATCATTGATGCCTCACCACGAAAAGCGATATACAACAAAAAATTAATTTCTTTAACTCATTGAAAGAATCTGCACCACACCCCAACATTTAAGTCACAACTTGCCACGGTTGAAAAATCTTAAATAATCACAGCTCCATTACAATTTAGTCCCTTTAATTGTGGCAAAATAAAGATATCAGATTTTTTTAGTTTAGCTGTGTCAGACGTTGCAAACTGAAGACGTTGCAGCTTTTATAAATCATTAGGAACTTTCATGAGCGCAAGCACCTTGAGTGATAAAGCATTGGCCGTCACACCACCAAGCAGCCCAACACTCATGCCTCTTAATTCGTTGTCCTTAACTGCTCCAGGTGTCAACCTCGGCGCATATATCAACACGATTAGCCAAATTCCGATCCTCACGCCTGAGCAAGAAAAAGAACTCGCCGAACGTTACTTCTATGATGGTGACGTAGATGCTGCGCGTGAATTGGTGCTATCGCATTTACGCTTTGTTGTGCATATTGCGCGTAGCTACGCAGGCTACGGCTTGCCACAAGGCGATTTGATTCAAGAAGGGAACGTCGGCTTAATGAAAGCCGTCAAGCGTTTCGACCCAACCATGGGCGTGCGTTTGGTGTCATTTGCAGTGCATTGGATCAAAGCTGAAATTCATGAATTTGTGATTCGTAATTGGCGTATTGTCAAAGTTGCAACGAC
>CAYJUB010000400.1:2159-3027 GCA_964373145.1 uncultured Moraxellaceae bacterium | reverse complement strand
TTGGAATATAAATTACCATTTTCCGTAAATATTTCAATCTTTAAATAGTTCAATTTGAAATTCTATTCAAAAGGTTAATGACAACCTACTTATCTAATACTGATCTGATTCCCATTTTTTTACAGAGCCTACTGATCACTTACGCCAATGCCGCTACGAACGACCTGGTGTTAAACTTAAACGCTCAAACCATTAAATAATGTCGTTATATTAACAATATCAGTGCGGGGCTATTGCATGAAAAAGTTCGACCTCAAAGACAAGGTAATTCTGATTACAGGGGCTTCTGGGGGAATTGGTAAAGCTGTCGCTGAAGGATTCTATGAAAGTGGCGCGAAACTGGTATTAACGGACTTGTCTTTAGAGGCGCTTAATACAACTTTTGCGGAAATGGATAAAAATCGCATTTTGATTGCGACTTTAGATGTCGTCAATATGGCTGAAACCAAAGCCGTCGTGGCAGAAGCCATCAAACGATTTGGTCGAATCGATGTGGCATTTGCCAATGCTGGAATTGGCGCGAAGACTCCAACGACGATGCTTGCTATCGCAGATGACGAGTTTCAGCAAATCGTCAATGTAGACCTGTTCGGGGTTTGGAATACCATCAAAGCCACATTACCGCATATTATTGATGCTCAAGGACATGTTCTAATTACAGCCTCTATTTATGCTTTCGTGAATGGTATGGCGAATGCCCCTTATGCCGCATCAAAAGCAGCCGTCGAATCATTGGGCAGAGCTTTGCGCACAGAACTGGCTGGAACTGGCGCAACCGCTGGTGTCTTGTATCCGGGATGGGTGGCAACGCCGATCGCAAACGTTGCTTTTGGCGGACATAAAGAAGCAACCACACTCGTGAAGCATG
>CAYJUB010000400.1:1458-2149 GCA_964373145.1 uncultured Moraxellaceae bacterium | reverse complement strand
GCCATGCCTGGTCCATTCGGTCGTGCTGTTCAACCCATAGTGATCGCAAATGCCGTCATCGCAGGCGTTGAATCCAGAGCATCGCGTATCATTGTCCCAAAGCGATGGATCCCCATGTCGCTATTACGCGGCTTGTTGAATGCAACCAGTGATGCTCTACTTGATCGCGACCGCAAAGTCCATCGACTGATTCGAGCGCTGGAGAAAAGGGCTGTCGGTACACACCAAGACTAATCCAAACGGGGCGATCCCCCCCCCATTGAATAGATGTTCTTTACTCCAAACGACAATTAAGTCTCCATGTTTTTAAAATATGGGGATTTTTTATGCTCTTCGGTCATTAAAACTTCACGATGTCCCCCCATCTGCCCATCATGGTATTTGGTCATATAAGGCAGTTGAGGTTTGATTATTTAGTATAGTATGCGCATAAAATTTGCGTAAGTGATTATTGCCACGCATGATTTTAAATTTAAACTCTGGGGAATTCGATGTTAAAAAAAGCGATTGCTTTCGTTGCGCTATCTGCTGCTCTATCAATCACGGCTCCTGCACAAGCCAAGTCTAATTTTAGCCTACAACACATCTACACGCAGTGCGGCATTGGCGGCCTAATCTTCGGAAAAATC
Source organism: uncultured Moraxellaceae bacterium (assembly GCA_964373145.1). GTDB lineage: Bacteria > Pseudomonadota > Gammaproteobacteria > Pseudomonadales > Moraxellaceae > Aquirhabdus. The sequence goes on along the minus strand of CAYJUB010000400.1, from coordinate 1,520 downwards.
AACTCAATCCTCGCAGTCATTTCTAACGTGACATGGGATTTAGGCACCACCGCAGCGCTTTC
>CAYJUB010000400.1:0-1448 GCA_964373145.1 uncultured Moraxellaceae bacterium | reverse complement strand
TCCCCACAACTATGTGGCGGCCAAATCGTTGCCAGAGCCGTGTTCATTAAAGAAAATTTTCCATCGATTGAACAAGATCTGGCAAGTGGTCGCGGAGAGCACTTCACTGCGTTGAAAGGCTTAATGGCATGTCCAGCTGCAAATAGTCATATTCGTGACGACTATGCACACTACACGCTAAGCCCTGCCTACCAACAGGCTAATACGGCTGAGAATAGTGAGCAGTTATTCCAGATCGTGAATGATCGCTTAGAAGCAGCACACTGCTCAGTCGCTTAAAGTCTGTCACGCAGAATGCTCACTCAATCGTATACCCTCTCTTTTTACGTGAGTGTTCTGCTTTGTTTCTTACCGCAAGTACATGCTGAAGTGACGGCACCTGTGGTTAATCGAGAACAACTCAAACAACAAGCCGCTAATCTTCATTTAGCTGATGCTCCTGTTTGGCGGAAGCTGATTTTATTTAATCAGCATGCTGAAGTCACATCGGCTCAATTTTATTTAAGTGATTTAACCGCAGCACATCTCAAACACATTACCCCGCAACAAGAGTTAGAAGCGACGATTGATGCGCTGTCCGATGATCCACAACGCATATGCCAGTATCCCGCACGCTATTATTGGTTAAGCCGCCAACTCAGCAACATGCCATCGACAGCTTTAGCACATTGCAAGAATCTACCCAACCCTGAGCAAGACATTCGTTTGCTGCTCGTCAGTGGCTACCTTAAAAATCCAGTCTCCACATTTGGCCATGTCCTTATCACGATTGGTGGGCAGGATGAGCGGCAAAATCTACTCGATAGCGCCTATAACTATGGCGCACAAATACCCAATGGCGAAGGTAGTCTGGACTATATCGTTAAGGGCTTATTCGGCTTCTATCATGCACGGTTTGCCAATAGCCAGTACTTTAAGCAGGATGTGGTCTATGCAAAAACTGAACAGCGGGATATCTGGGCCTATACGCTGAATCTCACTCCAGAACAAAAGACATTATTGATTTATCATTTGGCTGAAATTCAGTCCCACTCTATCGATTATTATTTTATTAAGCAAAATTGTGCATATCGCTCTGGGGAGCTACTCGAGCTGATTAGCGACATTAAAATCACCAACCGCATCACACCGTGGTATGCCCCTGAGTATATCTTTGATCAGATTGAAGAATCCCGCCATCTGTATCCTGACCTTATAAAGAATGTCGAGTATCTGCCCTCCGATCAAAACAAGTTGTATTTTGCTTTCTCAAACATGCCGAAACGGTATCAAGATGAAATCAATGACTATATAAAAACAGGTCAATTGAATCGATTCGAGCAATTTAACTCGCTTGACCAAGAAAAAATATTAGAATTTTTAATTGCTTACATCAACTTCAAACAGATCGAAAATTACAAAAACGAATACGACATTCAGAAAAAACAATTGGTCAGAATGCGTATTCA
>CAYJUB010000399.1:0-3029 GCA_964373145.1 uncultured Moraxellaceae bacterium | reverse complement strand
ATAAGCGGCAATTGCAATCTAAAAATCGAATTCATACGTGTTATCAAGTAGCACTAAGACCGTATGTTAATCGCGGTTAAAGAGAAAATTAATATGAATATATTGCATCATGCAGTGAGCCGAATAACACAAATATTCGGCTCATTTGTATTTAAATCAATCAATTGAAGGGATTGAATTATTTGTTTTGGGTAAATTTTGGATTTTTTGGTGGTAGCAACAAAAGGATCAATTAATTCGATCACATTTAATCTAAATAGATTGTTAAATATCTAATTAGACTTTCTATATCTAAATTAGTCTAAAGAGAAGTCTTTGTTGGCATCGTTCCAAAAGCCATTTAATTTTAATGACTTTTAGCATGGATAAATGAGCTACTCATTAACTCCATTTCACTACGAGCAATTCCCAATTGGCGAGCACGATCACGCCAGGCCAGCACAACTTTTGCCACTTCAAAAATGATCTTTGTAGCTTCTTCTTCATTCAGACGGTAAAAATCAGCCGTCTGAATCAGTGTCGCTAGACTTGGTCGCGGATCAGCTTCATCAATAGCTAGGACATGTTCTGCTTTGTTTATACTGGGGTTCATGTCATAGGCCATGGATAACACCCAGCCTTCGGTTTCACGAATAAAACCATGATTACGCAAATGGTCATCTCGATTACCAACCATAATGTTGAACGCAACGCGGCGGAATAGTTGCGCCAAATCTGCTTGAATTTGCTTGGCAGCACCTTGATTACAAATGAATTCAGCTAAATCCAAATAACTGCCATTTTCACCTTCAACTTTTTCCAAAAGAGTCATGGCTGAGGTGAAAAAGCAACGGCGGCCTTGTACGCGATCAAAGCGTTTGACGCAAAAGGTATGATGATTACCACTAAAACGCATCAGCTTAGATGGAGGCACCCAAATGCCTGCATCACGTGCTAAGTCATGTACCAACTTCTCCCATGCGCCAAGGTCATAATCATCTTGATGACTTGGGAACTTGGCAATCCACAAGCTACCATCAATTTCCGTAAAGTTCGCTTTGGGGTGAGCGCCACCTAATGATGCACCAGGTGCGACTAATACCGCTAGCCAGCGTCGTAACTGATCTAAATCGTCAATGTGTTGGTGGGTGATTGCTATAGCAACAGACTCAAGCTCTGGCAAACTGGTAATCGGTGGTGCAGGTAATAATTGCTGATCTAAAAACTGATCTGTCCCAGCATGACAAAAACGTAGCGCGCCCATGCGTGTAGCATCTTGCACGCCGAGCAAATAATCCCAAGCATAAAGTGTACGTCTAGGGCGATCTTCATCTTTGGCTAACATTGCTTCGCGCCGATCCATAAGATGCTGGCCCCAGCGATCAGGACAGGAATCCATGAAAATACCAAAGTTTGCACGCTTAGGATCAGGAAAAAACATTCCAGAATCCAGACTCAACTCGGGGTCCAACATAAAGCGCGCGGAATTTTTTATCCAAGACGGTTCATAGGCAAAGCGGATATGACCTTGCTGATGGAAGAGTGTCCCGACACGAATACGCGCTGATACAAGATCAGCATCTAGCCAGACTTCTAATGCTTGTTCATTTGATTTTTTAGCCATGGGATTGCGCAACTTGTATATTCATGCCGTTTAATGCTGAGTCATTAGGTTCTTGATTCAATGAAGTCTTGCTCGCGACAGTCTTCAACATACGTTTGCGTTTGGTGGGTAATTGCAAATCCTGAAGCTTCCGACCCAGTACATCATCAGCCGCAACCTGATCCAAATCACCATCTAAACCCAATACCTTTAAAACGCGTGCATAGATACCAATCGAAACTGCATCATCCCCAGCTTCTACACGATAAAATGTCGCCCGAGAAATATTGGCTCTTGCACAAACAGTTTCAACAGTAAACTCCCGACGCAGTCTAGCTAAGCGGATGCGTTCGCCTAAAGCAAGCAAGTGGCGTTCAAGTGCAGGGAAGAGTCGAGGGGCTTTGGTAGACATTTTTAGTCTCACATAGTAGTCAATTACTGCTTTATTTGTTTAGTATATGAGACTATATGTGTGTAGACAAGATGGTTCAGTATTATAATTTACCTTATACCGTCTTATTGCGATGTAATGCATCTTAGTTTCATTCAAACTTTGTTAATTATTTTTGTCAGATAGACTAGCGCCAACTCAGGCTCTAGTGCAGAAGAAGTATATGATTTTTCAAGGACATTCAAAGGAAAAGCCCAATCCCATTTTGATGTTCAAGATTCTTTACATCGACTAAAAGTTGAGATGGGCTTATGTACCCAGTGGCCAGTATCTTTTGAATAGCATTACAGACGACCCCATTGAGTCTGATGTTGCGTGAGGTCTTAAAGTGATCTGTACTGTGCAATCTGGATGAGCACCACGCCGTGAGCCGAATAACGCGAATATTCGGCTCATTTGTATGTGAATCAAGAATTTACATACAAATGACTTGTTAAAAAGTTACTCGTCCCTTTTGTTTGCTAATTTGGCTAAGATCTCAGCACGCGAAAACAGTACCATTTCAACTGTTTGCAATGTGGCACCGCCGCCAATTTCCGCGGCTATATTGCCTAATAGAGCGTTGTATTCTAGATAGAAGGTATCTTTTCTGGCAGACTGCCAGTTTTTCTTAACAGTAGTTTTTGCGGCAGATGTTGCTGAAACTATGGTCTTATTTCGGCTTGGTAAATCAGGAAAATATCTCGGGTTAGAGACTTTATTTATTATTTGAATTGAGTTTATTGCTGAAGATACCCTAGCATCAAAAATTGCAAAACGGAATGGATCTACAACACTTAGTGCTTTTGACCATGAAGCAATTCCAGCTGCCTTCATATTTATTAGCTGCTCTGGCTCTGAGGATGCATAGATCGCTAGTTTTTCGGCTCTGTTGGCTTTGACCCCACCCCACTCTGAAATGTACCAACTGATGATTAGAAGGCGTTGCTCTTGCGTAGCAGTTTTCCATTCGTTGTGTAATGCATTTCTTAGATTAATGTTTTGATTGAGCAAGCT
>CAYJUB010000398.1:0-3034 GCA_964373145.1 uncultured Moraxellaceae bacterium | reverse complement strand
AATTACATACGTTTGATTATTATTTTATAAAACAAAATTGTGCTTATCGTTCAGGGGAACTTTTAGAGCTGATTTCTGATATTAAAACAACGAGTCACATCGCTCCTTGGTATGCCCCTGAATACATTTTTGATCAGATCGAGGAGTACCGAAAGCTTCATCCAGAATTCATTAAAAGCGTTGAGTATTTGCCATCTGATCAAAATAAACTGTATTTCACTTTTGCAAAAATGTCTGTGGCAATGCAGGATGAAATTAATCATTATATTAAAACGGCTGATCTGAAAAGGATTGAACAACTCCCTGAATATGATCAGGCAAAAGTCTTAGATTTTCTCATTGCTTATCTCAACCTCAAACGAATAGGTAATGATAAACCGCAATACCAAACAAAAAACCAAGTACAAAAGAAAATATTGATCCAAAAACGGATTCAGCTTCCTGTCAACGACAAGGCGCAAGCAGACATGCCTGTACGCTCTTCATCGGCGTTGGGTGAGAAACCAAGTAAGCTGGGCTTTGGAGTTGGTAATGATCAAGCGGTTTTGAATTTCACAGTATTCAATAAAGACATGCTGAGTTCGTATAGTAATATCCATTCTGAATTTAAAATGTTGGATTTTTCATGGCAAATTAAAGATCAGAAAATAAGTCTACAATCTGCTGATTTTATTAAAATTCTAAAAATAGAAGATTTAGTACAGCAGTTAGCGGGTGAGCGAAAAATGTCTTGGGAGTTGGCTTTGGGTGCCAAACAAGATATTTTTTCAGGTGAATTACATCGTCCTTATGCACGTGCAGGAATGGGTGCAGGTTATGATTTTAGCGCTAATCTGATTGGATATAGCATGTTGAGCGCAGAACTCAACGATAGTACTGCTAAGATAGATGCCGTGAGTGAAACAGGGTTGGTTTATCAGCAAGAGCCATTTGGCGTGAAACTCGTGCAGCATTTCCAACAACGAAAAAATCAAGATTTGTCGAGCGAAACTCGTTTTGAATTGAAATATCGTTTGGCTAAAAATGCTGATTTGAGAGTATTACTTTCGCAGAAAAATAAGCTTTTAACCTATCAAATCTATTGGTGAGTTCGGAATTAAACGGCGAAAAAGTGTTTCTAATAATCCTACATAGCTCATTGAGCCTGTCGAAATGTGCGGTGGATACGGTTACGCACTTCGACAAGCTCAGTGATCTAATTGTTTTTGTTAATAATTAGACTTCGTTTTATATGCACGCTACGCTCTATAAACCGATCAATAAAAAAATCTGATCTCAACTTTCTAAAGTAATCCCCGTCCAACTTTCTAGTAATTTCACTGACGCCGAAAAGTCACTGTCTTCTGGCAAGCTGCTGCTTGCTGCGCGAAATAAACTTTGAGTCAGAGCGAGTAGTGGCGCAGGGATTTTTGCAGTGTGAGCGAGATCAATGGCGATACCTGTGTCTTTTGCCAACAGACTCAATGCAAACGTTAATGGAAATTCACGGTTAAGGACGCGCTGAGGAAAAATCACTTCTGACGCTAAACTGCGGCCACTTGATGCATTAATACAGGTCAGTGCACCTTCAATATTCACGCCATGTGCTTTCAAAGCCGTAAAGCCTTCTGCGACCGCCCAAAGATTGACGGCGAGCAACATGTTATTGACCGCTTTTACCGCAAAGCCTGAGCCACTGTCACCGACATGTTCGATTAGACTTGAAAATGGCTCCATCGCACTGCGTGCACGTTCGAGGGCATCTTTATCACCGCCCACCATCACGGTCAGTGTGCCGCGTTCTGCGCCGATTGTTTGACCTGAAACTGGCGCATCTAAAAAGGCGACATTGTTTTCAGCTAATGTTGCCGCTACTTTTTTTGCTGAACTTGGCTCACCGCTGGTGCAATCAATCCAAATGCTGCCATTCTTTGGTGGGTACTGAGCAATGATTGCTTCAACTTCACTGCTGGTCGGTAAGCAGGAGAAAATAATATCAGCTTGCACGGCTTGCTCAATCGGCGTGGCTTTTGTGCCGAATTCAGCCGCATGTGCTTCCGCTTTGCTGAAAGTACGATTCCAGACGCGCACATCGCTAAACGCTTTCGGTAAATGTGCCGCCATGCGCCAGCCCATAGCACCCATACCGATAAATGCGATTGATTGAGTCATTGTAAGTTCCGCCAGATCATTGTTGTGTCAAAAGTTTGGTGGATTATAGCGTGAATAAGTGACGTATTGTATTGAGAAAATTGGTGTAGTCTTTAATAGGGAGCGAGTGTTAGTTATCTTTATAGACACTCGATGTATGTACGACTTTAATCACGAGGACAACCAGTTGATCATCCACGATTTCATAAATAATCCGAAATAATCCTTGTCGAACTCGATATAAATTTTGTCCACTAAGTTTGATACAGCCTTCGCCTCTAGGGTTTTCAGCGAGTGTATCAATGCGTAAGAGTATGCGTTTTACATCTTGATTGGTAATGCTGCGTAGATCTTTGGCAACCGACTCTTTGAATGTAATATTATATTTTGCCATGTTTTTTTAGATCATTCAGTAAGTCGGTATAACTCATTTCTGCCTCACCAGCGCGTTCAGCGACTGCTTGTAAATCTTCTTGATCTTCACGCATAAATACACGTAGAGCATCGTCAATCAACTCTGAGATGGATAAGTGTGTGGTTGCGGCTTTCATTCGAAGTGCTTGATGTAGCGCAGGATCGAAATAGACCGTTGAGCGTTTGGAAAGTTCAGTCATTAGTGGTCTCTTTTTGAATACTATAGCATCATAACGTTGTAGTGTTGTGATGTCAAAAAGCACTGAGCATTGCTCGACTAAAATAAAAAACCGCCACTCAGAATTAAGAAGTGGCGGCATAATCTAACAAATACTATATTCAATTTTTATGGCTCTTTATTCTCTGCCAACAAATATTGGCAATGAAGCTGACTCCAAAATTGGAGTGGGGTGATATGTTGCGCGACTTGAATGATTGAATAGTCCTTCACATGATGATTTTTCATCACTAATTTAGTTCAGATCGGAAG
>CAYJUB010000397.1:0-3047 GCA_964373145.1 uncultured Moraxellaceae bacterium | reverse complement strand
CAAAAGTATGCGCTTCCGAGTTAATGCGACCAATCACAGTCGTTGGTGCTTCATCACGCAACATCGCCTTAGTCGCTTTCACAGAAACAGTCGGGAATTGAGTCAGTTTCAGCGCTTTAGCGCGTGCATGCGCATACACATCATCAGCCACGATCTGATTGACCAAACCAGCAGACACTGCAGTTTCTGGTGAGAAAATTTCCGCAAGCAGAATCAACTCTGCCGCTTTCAAATAACCCGCACGCTGCGGCAACAACAAAGTTGATGCACCTTCAGGTGTTAAACCAAGGCTCAAGAAAGGCATTTGGAACTTAGCGGTTGAGTCGCAATAAACCAAATCAGCATGAAGCAGAATCGTAGTACCGATACCGATCGCCACACCGCGTACCGCAACGACTAATGGTTTTGAAAATGCTGCCGCTGCGCGTAATACACGAAACGGAGGACCTTCAACAGTCGGAGTGTCACTATTCAATGCTGCCGCGAAATCTTGTAAATCATTGCCCGCACTAAAATCTTGCTCACCGCGTAGCAACACCACACGCACAGATGGATCTTGATCCGCTTCGATCAACGCTTGTTCTACCGCAATATAAAATTCACCAAAAAGTGCATTTTTGCGTTCGGGACGATTGAGTACGAGTTCGAGTACCCCTGATTCATCGAGGGTCGCGATTAAATTGGCATGTGGTTGAGTGAGACATGTGAGGGACATAGCGAGGTTCTCTATAAAAAAACAATCATTAACCATCAAAAAAGAATAAGACAACCTGCGAGTGAAAATTGTCTTATGCGGATTACCTTAAAATCTAAAACTTACCAGATGGATGCTTTGTTTTCTTTAACAGCATCAAGCATCGCTGGAATACGTGGATCATTGGGTACTAAATCTTGATAGGTTCTTAATGCCGCCATCGCTTGAGCTTTATTACCCAAACCTAAGTAAGCATTTGCCAATGATAAATGCGCATCGTAATATTTGCTTTTTGCAGCCTTGCTCAGGTAAGGAATCCCTTCTTTCATGCCGCCGCCTTCAGAGAGCAAAACACCAAACCAATAGTTGGTTGCTGGGTTTTTTGGCTCAAGTTTCAGTGCGCGACGAATGAAGTTATCCGCGTTGGTTGTGGTGTTTGAACCCACATCCAAGTTACGCGCCATGCCATTCACTTTGAAGCCTTGAACGAGTTCATTGTGAGTCGCTTTAGGGTTGCTTGCAATTGGATTCACAGTTTTGAGTAGGTCTTTGATTTCAGCTTCTGCGCCACGACGTGCGCGCACATTATCAAAACGAACAGGGTAATGACGTGCGTATTTGCCAATCAAATTTATACGTGCTTCGATATCAGCGCGATCAATTTTTTTAATTTCAGTGACTAATGGGTCTTCGACAATCACAGGTTGTGGCAATGGTGGGATTAATGCAATAGGGACTGGTGCTGGTACTGGTATTGGTGCAACAACAACTGGCTTAACCGGTGCTTGGCAGGCTGTCAGTGCTAACGCTGTGACCGAAGCGGTGCAAAGAAGACGGAGTTTGGTATTGAGAGTTTGCATATTTATAAAAAACATTCCATATAAAATTATAAATCAAGGCTAAGGAAGTGATAACTGCTAGGCAAAAAATTAACCATTTCTAACAGTGACTTACTGAAAACACAACTTGCTTTCGCATACAAAGACTATAACTAAAAAAAATTAAATAACAACTGTCAAAACCGATTCTCACGTACTAATTCGCAACCAAATATACGCAATGATTATTTTTGAGTTGCCTTATTTGGACAATGGCGAGTTGTTACAATCTTGGATGATGCTCAGGTCATCTGCTTTAAGTGGATCATTTTTTTCATCGCAGAATTTTGGATTCATTTGGCATACGGTTTCGCACATTTTATCAATGCGTTTATCCGTCGATTGCATGTGATTCAGTAAAACGCGGAATGCTTCTGCAACTGGATCAGGCAGATCAGGAGAGGTTGCATAAGGCTGAAAGCCAATCGAATGCGCGTAATCTAAGATTTGGTTATGCTGTGCGTTTGTGACGGTTTTATCAATTTCTTTTTCAATATAACGCGCAGGATTGCCGACGACAGTCACTTCAGAAGGAACGGCTTTGGTCACTACGGCATTTGAACCAATTTTGGCATTACGACCAACCACAAAAGGCCCGAGGACTTTTGCGCCCGCACCCACAACAACACCATCTTCAAGAGTCGGGTGACGTTTACCTTTTTGCCATGTTGTACCGCCGAGTGTGACGCCATGATACAACGTGACATCATCACCAATTTCGGCAGTTTCACCAATCACCACACCCATGCCATGATCGATAAATAAACGACGTCCAATCTTAGCCGCAGGATGAATTTCGATGCCGGTCACAAAACGATTAAACATCGACACACCGCGAGCTGTGCCTTTGAGCTGATGTTGCCAAAGTTTATGCGCCGCACGATGGAGTAGGACGGCATGAATTCCAGGGTAGGTGAGCAAGACTTCGAGTGCACTGCGTGCCGCTGGGTCGCGATCAAATACCGCCTGAATATCTTCTTGTAGTTGGTCAAACATGAATTGATGCCTGTCGCGAATGATTCATCCGTGATTTTAGTATTTATGCTAACGATATTGCTAATTTTTATATCAATTAAATTGACTGGGCGGTCTTTAAATTAATCGATTGAATAAAAAAGAGTGGTTAAGCATCATTTTCCTTAGATGAATCACGTAGAGATGCGGGTGGCCAAGTGCCTTTGCTCAACGCCTGCACTCGTCCAAAAATACCGCGCAATAAGTTGTATTCCATACGATCTAAGCGTACACGTCCAAACAAACGGCGTAATCGTAAGGGGAGTAAACGTGGGTTTTTAGGATCAATAAAATCAATATCGGCTAGCATCGCTTCAAGATGTGGGTAGAACTGCTGCATCATCGCTTGATCGGCTAAGGGTTCATCCCACTGCATGTGTCCAATCAAGGGCATCAGTTGTTCATTAGATTCTGTGTGAGATGCAGTAGGGGCAACGGACTTCTCATGCATTAAAGCATTC
>CAYJUB010000396.1:1486-3053 GCA_964373145.1 uncultured Moraxellaceae bacterium | reverse complement strand
ACACTGCGTTACGGCATGAAACAAGGTGATATCGAGGGGAATGGCAATAAACAGCAACGCGTACAAATGACCATTCCACCAAGCTCAACCCGTGCTAACTCAACGGGTTCATCGGTCAAATCAAAATAGATTGGATATAAATCTGTCGTTCGCTGCTGATTAAGATTTTACTCATGCAGCTGATGACAATGCTTCTTCCATATAGGTCTCATGATGTCGAATGTACAAAACCAAACTGTCGCCGAAATGCCAAAAGTTAAAGTTTTAACCATTGAAAATTTGGCAAAAACTTATGACAAACGGCAAGTGGTACGCGATGTTTCATTCCAACTAAACAGCGGACAAATCGTTGGACTGCTTGGGCCGAATGGCGCAGGAAAAACCACCAGTTTTTACATGTTGGTGGGCTTAGTGCGGATGGATCACGGTCGGATTTTATTGGATGATAAGGATCTATCATCGCTTGCGATGCATGAACGCGCCAGACGCGGGATTGGTTATTTGCCGCAAGAGCCATCGATTTTCCGAAAATTATCGATTGCCGACAACATTATGGCAGTCCTCGAAACACGAAGTGACTTGACCAAAGCACAACGTAAAGAGCGTCTAGAAAAACTCTTAGGTGAGTTTAATATTACCCATATTCGTAATTCATTAGGGATGAGCGTGTCTGGTGGCGAACGCCGCCGTGCAGAAATTGCTCGCGCCCTCGCCCTTGATCCGACGTTTATTTTACTCGACGAACCTTTTGCAGGGGTTGATCCAATCTCTGTTGCTGATATTAAAAATATTATCTACAACCTGAAATGCCGTGGCATTGGTGTGCTCATCACTGACCATAACGTTCGTGAAACACTCGCAATCTGTGAAAAAGCGTATATCGTCAGTGAAGGTGCAGTAATTGCTGAAGGTACACCTGACGAAGTTTTGGCCAATGAATTGGTACGCCAAGTGTATCTCGGTGATGATTTTAAATTGACTTAATGCTCAATCTCATTCATTTTACGCTTAAGTACACTGAAGTACGCACCCAAACCATAAACATTAGAGTCGGTATTATGAAATCTATCATTTTAGTTGCAACATTAGCGCTTGCCGCTCCTGCATTTGCAGATAATACTCAAACAATCAATGAACTTGGGCAACTTGCTGGTGCATTTGGTGTCGGTGCGAATGCCAATACATCATTGACGACTCCGCCTGTTCTGTATTCTGATGCTGCGCTCAAAGGCATGGATTGTTTGGGTCTCGAATTGGCCAAGAATAAAATTAACAATGCTGTGAATCGCACTAAAGCCAATGCAACAGATTTACTAGAGACCGAAAAGGCAAAGCAAGGACAAACGAAGAGCACGACAAGTGCAGCAGCAGATATGGCAGCACTCATCATTGCTCAGCGCGGTGGCAAGAACGCTGAATACGCCAAAATGTACCAAAACATGCAAGGTGATAGTTCAGCGAATAGTAATGCGCTAGATATTGAGATTAAAAATCTCGAAAATATGAATGAGCAACTCTCTGAAATCCAGATTTACCAAAAATATAAAAGCTGCCCTGGAACTGTCCC
>CAYJUB010000396.1:0-1476 GCA_964373145.1 uncultured Moraxellaceae bacterium | reverse complement strand
GTCCCAACTTATGTTCCACAGCCTGTAGTTGCACCAGTCATACCAGTTGCTCCAGTCGCAACTGTGACACAAACAACCGTAACGACAAAGGTCACTCCAACGAAAAAACCTGTCGTTAAGAAGAAAGTTGTGAAGAAAAAAGCTGTCAAGAAAACAACTAAATAAATCTGATCTGTATAAAAAAACGGTGAAATTGATTTCACCGTTTTTTTTCGCATAAAATTTACTTACTTCCACCACGGATATAAAGACGGCATCGCTGAAGCCCGACCTTCGAACGCTACATCACGTTTCTCTAAAAATGAATTCACACCTTCTTTACCATCCGCAATACTCGTATAAAACATTGCGAGAGAATCCACATTATGCGCATCTCGTGGATGTGGCGCTGCACTATTGCGATACATCATTTGGCGCATGAGCGCGGTTGCAATCGGAGATTTACCTTTAATCATGCGCAACGCTAAGGCTTGTGCTTCAGCTACAAGCTGATCCGCTGGATAAATTGCTTTCACCAATCGCCCAGCCAACGCTTCTTCCGCACCAAAAATTTCAGCGGTATACACCCACTCTAACGCTTGCTGAATTCCAACAATTTTCGGCAAAAACCAACTTGAACAAGCTTCATTGCAAATGCCTAACTTGCCAAACACAAAACCCATTTTGGCTTTTTCAGAAGCTAAACGAATGTCCATGGCAAGTGTCATTGTCAGACCAATACCAACCGCCGCACCATTGATTGCACAAATCACAGGTTTCTTACATTCAAAAATCGACAAAGTCACGCGACCACCAGTATCACGCACACTATTCAAAATCTGAGGCTCCTCACCACGCTCTTCTAAATCTTGTAATGTCGGTTGTAATGACTCATCCAAACCAAACACATTCCCTTCGCGCGACAAATCCATTCCCGCACAAAATGCTCGACCTGCGCCTGTCACTACAATTGCACCAATCGCATCATCTTCACTGGCTTTGGTGAAGAAATCGACCAGCTCATTGGCCATTTCGACCGTGAACGAATTCATCTGTTCTGGGCGGTTCAGTGTCATTGTTAACACGCCTTGATCTAAGGCTGTGTGTAAGGTGTTGTATTGATAATCCATATCGGTCTCTTGATTCAAATATTGTGTGAGATTACATCATTAACATCATGCAAAAAAACAGAAATCGCTGTGTATTTGTATCACACCCTAGTCAGCCTACTTTGACCATGACCCATTTTTTGAACTTGAATTTTAATTGTGGGCATTTGGTATAACATCATATCAATGACACTAACAGCTGGCTCAACAAATCAACATGCTTCATCAGATGACCCTCCCAACTCTTTGCTATACAATCAGTTTAATCAAACAATTTAATCAAAAAGCACCCATGCAATCTGGCAGAAAATTCACTCTATGAAAATCATCCACACTTCCGACTGGCATCTTGGTCAACATTTCATGGGTAAAACAAGGCATGCTGAAC
>CAYJUB010000395.1:0-3058 GCA_964373145.1 uncultured Moraxellaceae bacterium | reverse complement strand
CGTTAACCCAAAATCAGCAATAATGAGCAGCGGATGCCAACGGATCTGCTCTTTGCGTCTGGCTGTTGTCGTGACCAAATTCACATCGCGTTGGGTAATGCGACCATCTGCCATTAATTGGTCTAAACACCAACGTACATCGACCTGAATTGAAAATTTCTTCTTCGCCGTCATCTCATACATTCCATGTCAATTTTTTTCAAAACCATTATTCTAAATAACTTACCGTTACTGCTTTTAACGAATTTTTAGATCAAGCTATCGCGCCGTCAACTCTTTAATCCAGATTTCACCTGACTGTACGCCGAAACGAACATTCACCCGATCATAAGACATTCCATAATCGCGTAATGCATCTTCTTGGTAAGCAGGACGCGGATCCAACGCAAGCAAACCCTCAATCAAAGGCAACTGATGATTACTCAAAACACCCAGCGAAATCAGCTGGTGCTTCTGCCACAACGCCGCACGTGTCCAATATACAGGATGCACCTCTGGCGCTTCTACTGCAAAACCACTGACTGCGGTTGAAATCGCATCGCTATAAGCAATATATGGTTTTAAATCGATCAATGGCGTGCCATCAACCAAGTCTGGCCCAATAATATGCAACCGCACCCGACCATCGACCACTTCAATCCGATCTAATTTCACTGCTGATAATCCTAATGGTGCTGGACGATACATACTGCGTGAAGCAAAAACCCCAATTTTTTCATTGCCCCCCAGACGCGGTGGACGAATTTGTGCACGAAAAGTTTCAGGTGTTGGTGCGAGTTTAGCCGCCAATGAGCCATCTGGTTTTGAGAGCGACTTTAATTCACGATTCTGGTGAAACTGCCAAATGAGCCATAAATGACTAAATCCTTCCAACCCTTCAAATGCCGCAGGTTGATCATAAGGTGGAACAAACTCAATCACGCCTTATACATCAACCAAATTCGGTTGACGTGGCACGCCAAACTTCTCCACGAAGGGTGTATGCACATACCCAATAATCGGAACTGTTATTTGAGCTTGCTGAGTCATTATTTACTCTAAATCGAAGGTGGTATGAATTTAAAAAGAGTTTTTCGGTATATTTTCAGATATAAACTTTGTTAAAACAAACGCTTTGTAAATTTTTAAATCACCAAAAAATACCTAGCACATTGTTTTATCGACTATTTCCTTTCTTTACTAATCAGTTTTACTTATATCTAAAATAAAATGAAATAGGTTTATCAGTGAGAACTTTTCGGTAGAATAGCCCCATAGAATCTTTCCTCAGTCGCACAGAAGCTACTTTCTTCTGGAAATTATATTTCTCAGAGCCTTTTCTGATGAAATTACGATGCGACACATCACACGAATAGAGACATTATGGCAGCATTTAACTCAGAACGTATTACTCATGTACATCATTGGAATGATACGTTGTTCAGCTTTAAATCCACCCGCGATCCAGGTCTGCGTTTCAAGAACGGTCAATTCGTTATGATCGGTCTGGAAGTGAATGGTAAACCATTAATGCGCGCCTACTCTATTGCCAGCGCAAACTATGAACATGAAATGGAATTTTTCTCCATTAAAGTTCAAGATGGTCCATTGACCTCTGTTCTGCAAAACCTAAAAGTCGGTGATGAATTGCTGATGAGCAAAAAACCGACTGGCACACTGGTGCTGGATGACTTATTGCCCGGAAAAAATCTGTATATGTTATCAACAGGAACTGGACTTGCGCCATTCCTCTCGTTGATTCGCGATCCAGAAACCTATGAGCGCTTTGAAAAAGTCATCTTGATCCACGGCGTACGTCATGTCAATGAACTTGCTTACACTGACTTGATCGAAAACATTTTGCCAAATGATGAATTCTTTGCTGAATTGGTTAAAGATAAACTGATCTATTACCCAACTGTCACTCGCGAACCATTCCGCAATCAAGGTCGTATTACAACGCTGATTGAAAACGGTAAATTGTTTGAAGACATCGGTTTGCCACGTTTCAATCCTGAAACAGACCGCGCGATGATGTGTGGTAGCCCAACCATGTTGAAAGACTTAAGTGATCTACTTGATCAACATGGTTTAAAAGTATCACCGCGTATGGGTGATCCGGGTGACTATGTGATTGAACGTGCATTCGTCGAAAAATAAGATTTTCATCTCATAAAAAATGGCGCCCATTGAGGCGCCATTTTTTACAATGGCGCATTAAGCCGTAGGCTTAAGCCTACACTTGCTTTATAACTTTATGTAATGCTAGAAGTTCTAACAATATGTACATAATGTAGCTGCCAGAAAAATTGGGAGCACTACCAAATCACCCACGACTACTAATGGATAGGTTAAATATCCTAAAAAGACATCACCATATCGCGTCTTTTTGGCCCAGATATCAATGTACCTTTCACCATCAAATTTGTACTCAAGACGACCTAGATTATTAACACGCTGCGCAACAGAAATTTTCAAATCTATTGACTTATAACAATGAGTCATAAGCTGACTAGAATTGACATAATTTTTTGTTGAGCAGGAAAAAGAAAACTTAGATAAAGCCGCCCGATCAGCCTCATTTAAATCTTTAGTCGGCTTAAAATACCCAATACTTATTTTTGATTGAAACGATCGATTATTATTTAATTTTTCTAACTTAAAAATATAAGTGTTTGAAGCATATTTCTTCTTCTGGACACTATCCATGGTATCACCCACATACGTACCACTGCTTCCAATCAGCATCAAATTATTTATATCAAAACTTTTTAATATTTGTAGTAACTCTGCGCTATCTAAGACATAACTGTGCTGCTTTCCTGCCACAATCAGCTTATTTTTCATAACCCATAGCGACAATTTCATCTTTTAGCACTGTCCTATATTCATAAGCGCTTTCTATCTGCCTATTTACCTCCTTAATATCTTTAATCAAATAAGTTGCACACCCAGACAACAACAAAGTACTCATCAAGAGTACTAGCCCTTTTTTAATATATTTCATAACTCTACTCTGGTTAATAATTTTGGATTTTAAATTCTATAAAAGTACGTGATGTCCTGACCCCCTCTTTTT
>CAYJUB010000394.1:0-3068 GCA_964373145.1 uncultured Moraxellaceae bacterium | reverse complement strand
AAAATTGAAAATGCTGGTGGATTCACGTCAAAAGTCACATCGGTGTGCCATGAATTGGCACGCCCACCATGTTGAGAATCGAGCTCAAGCACATACGCTGTAACATCTTTAGACGGAACGGTTGGATGCGCAATCGGTTTGCCCAGTAATTGAGCAAAGGCTTCTTGTGATTGATCGTCTAAGTGTGTTTGACCTTTGAAAAACACAACTTTGTATTGCGCCAATGCCGCACGAATGTCATTGACAACAGCTTCGGGCAAATCAGCGGATAGTTGAATACCTGAAATTTCTGCGCCAATGCGACCGGTCACAGGCTTGACTTGGAAATGTTGATATTGATGTGAAGCTGGGTTGTTTTGAACGCTTGCAGTATTACTCATGATTGTTCTCAACTGGTATTTAGTTTTTAAAGATATTAAAGCTGGCAAATAAATATTTCAGAATATCTAGATCATCATTTATTCTAAATATTGAGAATGAAACATCGAATCGCTGACTTGAGATTAATCCTAAAAACATACCGAATTCAAATAATGAATAATTCAATCTTTATCTTATTTTTAGATGTGATGATTATTATTTAAACCACTATATAAAGTGGTATTTATGCATATAGAGCTATATTGTACTTAATTAAATTGTCTAGGCATCATAAAGTGTAAGCTGGATTGACCAACCTACACTGATAAAAAATTTAACTTTAAGTAATCAACGTGTCACGTAGGTTATGCCATTCACATCAGTCACTACACGGACTCGCTGACCAATATTAAACTGTTGATCTTCGGCTTGATTCACTACAACAGTGTTACCTGAATTAAGTCGAACTGTGATCTCCAGTCCATTTTGGGTTGCCCCTTGTTGTCGCGCCTGTACCATATTACCCGCGTAACCACCGACCGCAGCACCAGCGACAGTAGTGGCAATCTTGCCATTACCTCCACCAATAGTACTACCGAGAAGACCACCTGCAACCGCACCAAGGAGTGCTCCAACTGGCAAACCAGATCCGCCACTTTGCATAGCAACTTGACGAACATTGGTAATCACACCAGCCTGTGTTGTCTGTGTTTGTTGAGGGTAACTTGAGTATTGCGGTGTTTGGTTTGGATAGCCGCCAACCGTGCCTCCAATTCCACCTGCACAACCTTGCAAGGCGAATACTGAGACTAAAGCAACCGTTAAAATTTTGAAGTTTCGCATAGACTTTACTCCTGAATTATTATTAACAAACCTGTTCAGAACTTCAGTCTACGCCTTTAATAGTGATCCTACGGAACCTTTACCAGTACGGTACAAAGACCCATCACGGGCTTAACAGTGAGGCACTACTGTAAAGCTCAATCCCGCATGTTGGCTTAATCGCGCAATCAATTTATCGCCCATTAACGTTGATGGCGTCCAAAAACCGCCTGTTTTTTCCTCTTTAGACACATCCAGTGCCAAACACACCGCAGCCTCGCCAAGTATTTTACTGGTTGAGCCATATCCGGGGTCACGATCGCCTGTCACTTTGACCGTTAAGCTCTCACCCGTTGGGGTTTGCCCAATAAATCGAATGTCATAAAAGCCCTTCGCTTGTTGTTCAGGCGTTGGCCCTTCGCCTGGTTTAGGTACAACATAGCGTGCCATAAGCATTCGCGTAGGCGGAAAAACCAAAGCGCTAAACGCCCCAGCAATTCCCAAAGCCGCCCCAGTCGCTGCGGCTCGGCCTTTAAATCCTGCACTGGTCATCATGGCTTCGTCATAGATAAAATCAGCGCCATAGGCATACCCAGTTAATGCATGACTGCGCTGCACGATTTTGGTATTAATTGCTGCCATGATGAACGGAAAAATCCATGCTTTTGCGTCAGGATCAAAACTGGCAAAATTGAGATTCGGTTGCCAAGGCAATTTAATTTGAGTTGGAGGACACAAAGAATAAGGATCCATGAGCATTTTACGTGTCGATGGATTTTTTGTGGCTTCATTGATGATATGAATAATACTCGCGACCGTACCGCCAGATAGCCCACCGCGCATTGCTTTGACACGCATTTTGACTCGCGTGCAATATTGACCAAACTGCGCTTTGGATTTTTGCTGTAAAAAATAAGTGCCTAAATCAGATGGAATCGAATCAAAACCACTGCAATGCACGATCCGCGCGCCTGTACGTTTAGCGGTTTCTTCATATGCGGTTAGCATTTTGGCAATCCAAGGTGCTTCACCGGTCAGATCACAATAATCCGTGCCCGACTCAGCACAGACTTTGACCAAAGGTGAGCCGTATAACGAATATGGACCAACCGTTGAAACGACTACACGTGTTTGTTTGCAGAGCGTCAGTAAACTATTTTCATCATCGGCATTTGCGAGCAAGATGGGTAATGTCGAACCTTTCGCACCCAAGGTTGCACGTATTTCATTGAGCTTTGCCTCAGAGCGCCCAGCGATTGCCCAACGTAAGTCGCCATTTACACCATGACGTTCAAATAAATAGCGTGTTAAAAGTTGCCCCACAAAGCTGGTTGCACCAAACACGATAAGATGATAATTCGACACTTCCAGCACTCCCTCGCCATTCACATTGGCGCTTTTTGTATTTAACGAACAATAGTCTACAACCAAAATATCTAAAATTGATAGGCTATTTCGTGCGTTTGGAACGCGCTGTAAATGGACAATAAGTGTGTATCAAATCATCGACGGTTTTTGTGAGTAATATCATGTTTTTCCTTTTGTACTGTCCAATAAATGTACAGTTTTCGATCACTCATAATGAATCATGAGTTAATAAGATATAACTATATCGATTATCGACAAAAAACATTTTATAGATAAACCTGAAAATGTTACATTTGCGCATCAATTTTGACTTACGAGCCAAACCAAGACAGCCATGTACGTCTACACAGAATTTGACCAAGCGATGGTCGACGAACGCGTCGCCCAATTCCGCGACCAAACCCAACGTTTCCTCAACGGCACTTTAAGCGAAGATGAATTCCGTCCATTACGCCTGCAAAACGGCTTATATGTACAACGTTATGCGCCAATGCTCCGTATCGCAGTGCCTTATGGTC
>CAYJUB010000393.1:0-3072 GCA_964373145.1 uncultured Moraxellaceae bacterium | reverse complement strand
TTTCCATCTTAGTAAGTTACCACACTTTAATTTGTGCTTAACTTCCTAAGACCCTTAGTAATTATATTTCAAACCGACCGCAGTGAGTGTCGTGCTTGAACTGCCGAGATCGGCGTTGATTTTTTTGTAATCAAAGCTGACAAGTCCAGAGAGTTTCTCGGTCATGGTGATGGAAAGAGCACTCCGTGAGCGGAGGGTGTTGGATGATGAACCGTAATCAAAACCTAAATCTTGAGTGAAGCGTGTTGTCGGTAGAAGTTGGCGTTCATAGTGTGCAGCAACTGTGCCGATGGCTTCAGTGGTTGCATCTTGTGGAGGCAGACGATCCACGCTATAGCGCACCCCCGCACCGATTTCTCCCTTCAGAAACTGCGTATCATCGCGGTATAATTCTTTGCCTAATCCTAGTGTTAACGAGGTTTGATAATCGAAAGCACTGCTTAAATCTTTTTCCCATTGCAGTTTGCCAAACTCATAGAAGCTGTCTTCACTGTGGGTCATTTTCCCAGAAGCAAGGTATTGCTCAACACTCTCTGTGGAATTATTGTCGCTGCTGCTGACCGCTGAGGCTTTCAGTTCTTGTCCCCAGTCGCCGTACATCCGTTGATAGACGATATGACCTGAAACGCTTTGCTTGGTGTTCGATGTGCCACCGCTTTCAGTGGTATTTAAGAGGTAGCTGAGATCAGCATCCAGTTTGTAATCTTTATCCACTTTGATCATGCTTTCTGCTGCATGTGATGCAAAACTGATGCTTAAACCGAACATGATTGCGGTCATTTTCTGGATTTGAAACGTCATATAAAGTCCCATGTTGTGTATTGTCATTGAGAAAACTTCGCGCACCTCATCGGGTGTGAAGGTTGTTGATCGTAGATTGTCTTATTCTGAAAATCTACTATTGGCGATGGAATATGTAAATCAACACAGCAACATCCCACATTGACCGCGAAAACAGTTAAAATCACAGTCTTATTGATATACAAATGTGGATGCGGTTTATGATGCGTCGCCTGTCGAGTGCTGATGTTAATTTTGATGAGCAACTGAATAGTTTGCTTGCTTTTGAAACGGTGAATGATGCTGCGTTGGTGCAGACGGTGGATCAAATCATCCATGATGTCCGCACCCATGGTAATGCGCATGTCCTGAAATTAACCCAGCAATTCGATCATCATCCCGCACAGACCTTTGCCGAACTGGAGCTGACGCAAGCCTCGCTGAAAGCGGCTTTTGAAGCACTTGATCCAGAAATCAGAACGGCACTTGAGCTGGCAGCGGCGCGTATTCGTAGTTTCCACACGGCACAAAAACAAGACGGATGGCAGTACACCGATGAACTCGGCAATGTCCTAGGCCAAAAAGTCACGCCGCTTGATCGCGTGGGGATTTACGTGCCCGGTGGTAAAGCGTCTTATCCTTCATCAGTACTGATGAATGCAATTCCAGCTCAAGTGGCTGGGGTGACCGAAATTATCATGGTTGTACCTGCGCCAAAAGGTGAGTTGAATTCGTTAGTGCTGGCGGCGGCTTATTTGTCTGGCGTGCATCGTGTATTCACCATTGGTGGTGCGCAAGCCGTTGCGGCATTAGCCTATGGCACGGAAACCATTCCTCGTGTGGATAAAATCACTGGGCCGGGCAATCGCTTTGTCGCTGCGGCGAAGCGCGCGGTGTTTGGTCAGGTCGGTATCGATATGATTGCGGGCCCATCGGAGATTTTGGTCTATGCCGAAGGACAGAACAATCCAGATTGGCTGGCGATGGATTTGTTGTCGCAAGCGGAACATGACGAAATCGCTCAGTCGATTTTTATCACTTCTGATGCCAATCTGATTGAACAAGTGGCGGCATCGGTTGAGAAGTTGTTACCAACATTGCCGCGTGTAGAGATTGCGCGTACTTCAATCAATAATCGCGGTGCGTTGGTTTTAGTGAAAGATCGAGCGGAAGCGATTGCGTTGATTAATCGCATCGCGCCAGAGCATTTAGAGTTGTGTGTCGATGATCCCGATAGCCTGTTGCCTGAGATTCGTCATGCGGGTGCGATCTTTATGGGTCGCCATACGCCTGAAGCGATTGGTGATTATTGTGCCGGGCCGAATCACGTGTTACCGACGTCTGGCACAGCGCGTTTTTCTTCGCCGCTTGGTGTCTATGATTTCCAAAAGCGCAGCAGCATTATTCATTGCTCACCGACGGGCAGCCAGTCGCTTGCACGTGCGGCGGATATTTTGGCACAGCAAGAAGGTTTGGATGCGCATGCGCGTTCAGCACGCTATCGTGTTGGAGGTACAGAATGAGTGCAGTGAATCAACGTCTCTGGAGTCCATTGGTTCGTGAACTCGTGCCTTATGTGCCGGGTGAACAGCCAAAACTCAATAATCTGATCAAGTTGAATACCAACGAAAGCCCATTTCCACCATCACCACGTGTGCGCGAGGCGATTATCGCTGCACTCGGCAATGATGGTGATGCGCTGCGACTTTATCCTGATCCTGATGCAAGTGCGCTCAAGCAAACGATTGCTAAATACCATGGTTTAGAAACCAATCAGGTGTTTCTGGGGAATGGTTCGGATGAAGTGCTCGCGCATGTATTTATGGCGTTTTTCAGACAAGAAAAACCGCTGTTATATCCTGATATTACCTATAGTTTTTATCCTGTTTATAGCCAGTTGTATGAAGTGGATACGGTGCAGGTACCACTCGACGAAAGCTTCCAAATCAATATCAATGATTACAACGTTCCCAATGGTGGCATTATCCTCGCCAATCCGAATGCGCCAACGGGTGTGTTACTCGGTCTGGATCAGATCAAGCAATTGCTCGCGAATAATCCTGATTCAGTCGTGGTAATTGATGAGGCGTATATTGATTTTGGTGGTGTGTCGGCGATTAGTTTGGTCAACCAGTTTGATAACTTAGTCGTGTGCCAAACCGTGTCAAAATCACGGGCTTTGGCGGGCTTACGCATCGGCATGGTGTTTGCGCAAGCACACCTGATTGAAGCGTTGGAACGTGTGAAAAACAGCTTTAACTCATATCCGTTAGATCGTTTGGCGATTGTTGG
>CAYJUB010000392.1:0-3073 GCA_964373145.1 uncultured Moraxellaceae bacterium | reverse complement strand
CGTGCAGTCACTGAATGGCCAAGCCAACAACGCACTGCTGGCTCTTGGGCAACTCGCGTTATATTCACAAAATAATTCATCAGAATCAGCACCTTATCTCGGTTTTGCTGCGAGAGCTTCGCTAGATCTTCAAGATGGCGACTTAGATGGGATGACTATCTTCGGTGGGGATACCGCAGGAACAGTCCAAATTACCAATCCAATTTTATATACTGGCATCCTTTCAGCTCCGAACAACAACCCAGATCTTACAGATATCACCACCCTGATTGAGGTCAATAAAAACCAACGTATTCAACGTGGCGTTGTATTAAAACAAGCAACCACTTCACTATTCAACACAATCGATGCATCCCTACCACTGGCAGCAAGAACGAGCAGCTCCAGCTTGGACTTTATGCAGAAATATGATTACGCAATCTTTGCTCTAGCCAATGTCGGCACTGGCACTGGATCAACCCCCACTGAGCCCAGTTATAGAATCGGTGCAGGAAACTTTACACTGGCTTTTGGTTTACCGACAGGAACTAACTCGAAGCAGTCAATTGATGCGAGTGAGAATAGTGGACGTATGCACGACATTCTGCAATTGAACGGGACATACCATGGTAATAATGGTTGCCAATTGAATATTGGCTATGATGGAACAATTCAAGTAACCCAAGGCGCTCAAACTTATCAGACGAGTGTAAGTCGTAAATTCTCGGACCGAATCATCCGCCTTTCTGGCAATCAATACTTGGTGAACGTCGCCTCAATTGACCTGACTGCGCCACGCTTTATTCAGATTAGGACGATTGGTTCACAAGTGATTAGTG
This sequence comes from uncultured Moraxellaceae bacterium, assembly GCA_964373145.1. GTDB lineage: Bacteria > Pseudomonadota > Gammaproteobacteria > Pseudomonadales > Moraxellaceae > Aquirhabdus. The sequence continues at coordinate 2,255 of CAYJUB010000392.1, read as the reverse complement.
CTGATGTTGGTCGCTCTGCGAATCAAGCGCCGATTACATTAGATACAACAGAGTTGAGTTGTACCTTCTAAGTGTGATCCTCCTTTAAATAAAAACAGGTTGCTGAATGATTGTTCAGCAACCTGTTTTTTATTGTTCATAACACATTTTAGCGACACATGACTTTCTCAATCTGTCTTGTTTCAAGAATAATCATCAGTAGACGATCTAATCCAAATACAATACTCAAAATTTGATCACTGCTTAAAGCACTTCCCACTTTAATGCCATCAATATAAACATCGATGTTGCTATTCAACCTCTCGCTGCCATCGTACTGTGTATCACGCCACTCGCTTGGCAAATCGGTAATGTACAAAGGAATATCAATCCCCAATGTCGGTTCAATAGGATGAATAAACATCAGTTTCAACCACGCCAAACGATCTTCGCCCAGTGAGACATTTAACCCTAATCGCCTCGCCTCTTGCCGTAAATCTGCCGCTGATAACTTCTCAGGATCAAAGCCTAAACGTTGAATAAATGCTTGGCGAAAAGTCCGTCGTTCAGGCTCAAAATCCCCTGCAAAAATCGCCATGAGGAAATGATCTAAACCGAGTAACACTTGATCACTCGTCCAATCAGCCTGACTCCATTGCAGTACCGAAAATTCGGTACGATGTCTGCGATCTGTTGCTTCATCACGACATTGTTGACTGATTTGAAAAACAGGGGATTGATACGCCGAAATATTCAATGGAAATAAAGAGGTTTCAACTTCAGTTATTTTTTGCAATGAAAAAAAATCACGCACATTTCGATATAGCGCCTCACGCGCAGGTAGTGCATCAAATGATATCGAAGCACTCATGCCTGATCTCCATAACTCGCCCATTCACGGCGCAAGTTGTAATCTTTACGCAAACGATCAAAACTTGCGGCATCGACAAATACTTCATTTGATTTTTCATCGACGCGAAGACACGCACGTATGGCTGCATCATCTTCACGAATTGGATAAAGTGCAGGAAGTATCGCAGGCAATTGTTCAATTAGACTTTTATTGGAATCAAACAACTGCGACATTGCTGGCAGTTTATTTTCTAATGTCAGTTTCGGCTCGACGCCCTGCCACTTGCAAAAAGCTCGGTAAATCATTTCAGTACCTTTCGCCTTCCCTTCTAAACTGTATCCAGCAATATGCGGTGTCGCGAGTGCCAAGTCATCCAAGAGCTGGGCAGAAATTTGTGGTTCATGTTCAAACACATCTAAGACGACAGAACGAATCTCGATTCCCTTTGTCCGTGCATTAGCAAAATCAGCTAATAATGCCGCTTCTTCAATCACCGCTCCACGCGCGCTATTAATCAGCATTGCATCGGATTTCAGTAATGTAAAAGTTGCTGTATTCATCATATGATAGGTAGGCTCTTTACCACTTTCGGTAATTGGAACATGAAAACTGACCACATCCACCAGCGGAAGCATTTCGGTCAACTTCATTTGCTCAATATCATCACGCACAACAAACGGATCAACGCCAATCACTCTCCATCCCAGCCTTTCAGCCAACACAATCAAACGCTTTCCGACATTACCCAGCCCAACAATGCCTAATGTAAAACCCGCTTTAGCCGCACGCTCTGGATGTAAGGTTAAAATCGCTGTGACCACATATTCTGCAACCGCCTGTGCATTACAACCGGGTGCGTTCGCGACTGTAACGCCCATTGCTTGCAAACCAGCAACGTCCAGATGATCGGTACCAATCGTCGCGCTGCCGACAAAGCCAATCCGCTGCGCTGTCGTACTTTGCTCGGCGGCGGCTTGTAGTAATTGCGGTGTCACTTTCGTAACAGAGCGAACGAGTAATGCATCCGTATTCACAAGATTTTCAGCGGTAATGCCACGTCCTGCATACGCCGTTACCGACCCGAAAGACGAAAAAAAATACTCGGTTAAACTTAAATTTTCATCGACAACGATGTGCATTGTTTGGGTCTCTAAAGATTTTAAATAGTTTGTCTCCTTCCCCTTCAAGGGGAAGGTTGGGATGGGAATGGTTTTAAAATCAACATCAAAAGCACCCCCATCTAAATCTTCCCCCTCAGGGGAAGACTTCAAGGCAACAGCATACAAACGAAAATATTAAATATTTTTATGGCTCGATGATCTTATTGACCATCTTCTCGCAGCAACTCAACGACATCTTTACACCATTGCAGCCAATTCTCTTCATAGGCGATACCCGCCTTCAAAATCAAATGCTGAATTTT
>CAYJUB010000391.1:0-3077 GCA_964373145.1 uncultured Moraxellaceae bacterium | reverse complement strand
CGACACCACCCATCACTGTAGGGAATTGAATCAAGCCTTTTGCATCCAAATCTGCTTGTGACAACGGCTTATCAGACGCACCGAAATCGACAGTTTTTTCTGTGATTTGCTTAATGCCCGCGCCTGAACCAATGGATTGATAGTTCACACTTGAACCTGATGCTTCGCTATAGGCATCTGCCCATTTAGAGAAAATTGGTGCCGCAAAAGAAGAACCTGCACCAGTAATGTCCGCAGCATGGACAGTGCCAGCACTTGCAACGACCATAGCAATGGATAAAATTAAAGTATTGATACGCATTATTGAGACCTCAAAAGGGCAAACCAAATTAATAAACAGCGAATTTTGTGAACAGGTGCATTAAACGCTACAATTATGAAAGTTTTATGACAGTGGTGTCATATTCACATCAATAGATGTCACCTATCTGACATACGAATTAAACCAATCGGCTCATCAAAAGCATTTATACAATCCAAATAACTGTTTTTGCTTATTTATTTAAATTATATCTTTTTAAGTACCATGCTCAGTGTTGCCTGATCGATAGAAGCACTTTTGTCATATCTTTGCAATATGACTATCGTTTGCGCCGCGCTAAACTTATCATGTATGACAACCAGAAACCTAATTTCTCAGAATCAACTTCGTGACTATTATTGTTCAAACTGTTCAACTAGGAAAACCGCACACTGTGAATTCATGCATTAAGCCCACTTATTTATTGATTTTCATGCTAGGACTCCTAACAGCATGCAGCTCTACCCCCCCCAAAAAATCATCAAATTCAATCAATAAATCTTCAAGCCTCTACCAAGAACTGGAAAAAACACGACTCCCCAAACGCCTACCGATCCCTGTAGAAGGCATCTCCCGCGGTCAGTTGGTTGATACTTGGGGCAATGCCCGTAGCCAAGGACGTTCCCATGAAGGCATCGACATTTTGGCAAAGAAAGGCACGCCCGTCTTGAGTGCAACCGATGGCTTTATTTCAAAAGTGACCAGCTACGGCGCTGGCGGCAATGCAATCACAATCGTGGGTTACGCGCTGAGTCAACATTATTACGCACATCTAGATCGGTTCGGTTCCTTTAAAGTAGGTGATCCTGTGAAAGTTGGCGATGTGTTGGGCTATGTGGGTTCGACTGGCAATGCCTCAACGCCACATCTCCACTATGGTATTTATCTCTATCCGAATCGTGTTGCCACGAATCCTTACTCTTATCTACGTTAATTAGACATTGGAAATCATTATGGACATTGGTTCACAGCTTGTTGATTTTGCTGAACTCGGCAACCAGCATCGCATTCCATTAAAAGACGGACGCGTGCTACAAGGTTGGATTATGGAAATTCGTGAAGATGACTTGCTCATCAGCACTGGGTTTTCGGAGAAACAAGGCAAAGATGATTGGATTAAGTTTGATACGATTGATTTAGATCAATTAGAATATTGGGATACGAAGCAGCAGGTTTGGCTGAAGTTTGTGCCTGTTTAAAAAACCCGTAGGGGGCGACCTGTGGTCGCCCTTGCTGGACAATCTATAAAGGCAACCGCAGGTTGCCCCTACATGAAATTAGGCGACCTGTTTCGCCTGCTCTTTCACCGCCAAACGATTCACACAGGCAATAATCGCCTGCACCGAAGCAGTAGTGATATTGTCATGAATACCCACACCAAACGTCGAAACGTTCCGCGCTTTATCCACGAGTTCAATCACTGCAATGGCTTTCGCATTTGCACCCTGCCCTAATGAACGTTCTTCATAACTCACGACTTCGAGTTGCTGCTCGTATGAATGGCTAAAAGCATTTAACACGGCTGAAATTGGGCCATTACCATTACCGACGAGTTGTTGTGGTTCGCCGTTATGTTGAACAGTTAAGGTAATTTGTTCAGTGCTTTCATTGATATGTTTCGGTTGATAGCTGACATAATGATACGGCTGTTTGACTTGAATATAAGTCTGCTCAAACAACTGCCAAATATCCTGTGCACGCACTTCCGAACCACTGGTATCGGTCAATACTTGCACCACTTGACTCAACTCAATCTGCAAACGACGCGGCAACACCACGCCATAATTCGACTCAAGCAAATAGGCAATCCCGCCTTTACCCGACTGACTGTTGACGCGAATCACGGCATCGTAGTTACGACCCAAGTCTTTTGGATCGAGTGGCAAATACGGCATTTCCCAAAACTCTTCATCGTTACGCAATGAAAAGCCTTTCTTAATCGCATCCTGATGTGAACCCGAAAACGCAGTAAAGACCAAATCGCCCGCGTACGGATGACGTGGATGCACAGGCAAGCGTGTGCACTCTTCCACCGTGCGAATGACTTCATTCATATCCGAAAAATCAAGATTCGGTGAAATACCTTGACTGTACAAATTCAAAGCCAATGTCACCAAATCCACATTTCCAGTGCGCTCACCATGACCAAACAAACAGCCTTCCACACGATCCGCACCCGCCATCACACCCAATTCAGCAGCGGCTACCGCACAACCGCGATCATTGTGTGGATGCAAACTTAAAATCACGCCTTCGCGTCGGGCAAGGTTACGATGCATCCATTCGATTTGATCGGCGTAGACATTCGGTGAAGCCACTTCAACAGTTGCAGGCAAATTCAAAATGACTTTATTCGTCGCGCTCGCTTCCCACACTTCGGTCACGGCATCACACACTTCTTTAGCGAATGGCAACTCGGTTGCGGTAAACGTTTCAGGGCTGTATTGAAACGTCCACTGAGTTTCTGGATGTTGGGCTGCAATGTCTTTGATTTTCTGTGCGGCTTTAACTGCCAAGTTTTTGGTCTCAGTCTTGTCCAAATTAAACACCGTCTCGCGAAACACTGGCGATGTGGCGTTATAAACATGGACGATCACACGTTTTGCGCCGCGTACCGATTCCATCGTGCGCTCAATCAAATGGTCGCGCGCTTGGGTCAACACCTCAATCGTCACGTCATCAGGAATCAGATTGTTCTCAATCAAACCACGGACAAAATCAAAATCAGTTTGCGATGCCGAAGGAAACGCCACTTCAATTTCCTTAAAGCCAATCG
>CAYJUB010000390.1:0-3084 GCA_964373145.1 uncultured Moraxellaceae bacterium | reverse complement strand
ACTTGGCTTTGCGAGCATCATGGGATGCTTTGAGCTCATCCGGGCTGATTAAACCGTTGTGATTGGCATCGATTTTTGCAAAATGTTTGGCAAGACGTGGGGCAGAAGATTCCGCTTCCGCCTTGCTGATTTGACCGTCATGGTTGGCATCAACTTTCTGTAACCATTCGATTGGATTCTGACCACCACGGTGATGGTGGTCGTGGTTTTTCCCGTCAGCTTTGCCGTGATGATACGGCTTAGCCGCGAGCCATTCAGTTAATGTCACTTTGCTGTCTTTGTTGCGATCTGCTTGTTGAAAAATTTCGGTGCGACGCTCGGTTTTATTCTGCTGATGCTGTTCGTATTTGCCATCACAATTTGCAAAATTGAAGGGCGCTGGCGCAGTAGCAGATGATTGTGTTGTCGGGGTCGTCACATTGTCACCTGCCCACGTTGCGAGCGATGTTCCGCCCAGACTGATGACAAGCGCTGCCATCAACGAATGTTTAAAACTCGGTTGTTGAATGAGATGACTGTGGACAATTGGTTTTTTTTGGGAATAACTCATGGCTTAACTCCGAATATATTTCAATGAACTGTTAATGATCTGGGAATAGAGCCAAGATATTCCTCAATTGTCATTAGAGTTTGCAGGAAATGAGGAGAAAGTAAGGAGCTGTGTACGATTGCGTGAGTGATGTCATTGAATGTGTTTGATCAGGAAAAAAATCATAAACGGGAGATGTAGGGGCAATCCCTTGTGGTTGCCCTAAACAAATTAAAAACCTACATTCGCAAAGGGCGGCCACAAGGGCGCGCCCCTACCGTATTTTTTAGAATACAGTTCGAATTTTATAACTCACTCTATAAAGTGCCACATAAAGTGTGGACATTGTAGGTGCTGGCTTGTCCTTGTTTCTGATCAATGTTTTTTGTTTTTAAATAGCGCAATGCTTGTGAAAACATATAATCATTTGCAGTGGCATACGTTTTTGCCAAGATTGGTGGCGGGAGCTCCTCTTTGCGCTGATTCATGGTCGTCAAAATTGCTGTGCGTTGTTTGACTCGTTCTTTGCGCATTTTTTCCAATGGATTATTCGGATCAATCCCTTCATATTTGGGGTGTGCGATGTCTACTTCATGAAAATTCAGGACGTCGTCTGGGTCGCCACTCTTGCGTTCATTGACAAAATAGTCGGGAGTTACGCCGTAACCGTTAATGGGGCAGCCTGATGGAGTGAAGTAGTTGGCGGTCGTGAGGCGTAGCCCGGTATTGTTGATGACTGGCGATATGGCTTGTACCGATCCTTTTCCAAATGTTGTGCCACCAATAATGGTTGCACGTTTATGATCTTGGAGCGCGCCACTGACCATTTCGGGCGCAGATACGGTCTTATGATGCACCAGTACAACCATTGGAATAGTTTTATAGAGCTCAGGTAAGTTGGCAAGTGGGTCTATTGTTGTTCCATTTTTTGTATTTGATGCCGTTTTATAATCATCCAGCGTGGTGTAAAGATAACGCTCACTTTCTTTTGTATTCCCTTTAGTCATCACCGCTTTTTGTTTGCCTTGGACAAAGATCGAGACAACGCCGACTGCGGCAGACAACGAGCCCCCGCCATTGTTCCGTAGATCTAAAACCAGCCCTTTGAGGTTGGGTTCAGTTTTAGCAAGGTCTTGTAGTGCATCGACCGTTTTTGCGACGACATTTTCATCAAAAGAAGAAATTCGTACCCAGCCATAGTTTGGCGCAACGATCCGATGGTAAGCGGTTTCGGTGTTGATTTTAGCGCGGGTAATGTTGAGATAGGTTTTCTGCATTTTGGGCATACGTTGTACGGTCAGCTTGACCACCGTGTTGGGTAGGCCTGCGATGCGGTCGGTCATTTCTTTGAAGGTTTTCCCCCTAAAACTCTCACCATCGGCTTCGATAATTAAATCATTGGGATGGATATTGGCTTTCTCAGCGGGCCCGTTGTCAATCACTTGATAAACACGCAATCCATCGCCTTCGAGCCCAACGACGATGCCAATGCCAACATATCCTTCGGCGCGCCATGTTTTCCACATGTCTGCAAATTCGGTTTTGTCCATGTATTGTCCATGTGTGAGTGTGTCAACCGTGCGTTTAATGCCTTGGTTAAGAAACTCATGGATATCGATGGGTGTATACGAGTCTTTTTTGATCTTTTCAACAACGTCTTTGAGCTGGCAGATCTCTGCTTCCCAGTCCGGTGGACATGGACTCGCGGCGTAGCTGTTTGCAGCATAGAGACTGAGGCTGAGCGTTGTGAATTTTATGAGGTGAGTGATGACGCGAGTGAGGCGAACGCGTTGGTCTTGTTTGATTGGCGTTGTCATGGGCATTTTATCTTTCAACTGTTCTCTATGATGTTCGATGATCTCGCACGCAGATAATGTTTTATCAAGTCGGCGAACAATAAAACGGGTCATGTCTGGGCAATCCATTGAGGTTGCTCTAAACAAATTTCAAATCGACATTCGAAAAGGGCGACCACAAGGGTGCACTTCTACATTCTTTGATTTTCTAAAGCTCTAATTTATAACCTACGCCATAGATCGAACGAATGACATCTTCAGGGGAAATGGCGATCATTTTTCGGCGTAAATTTTTGATATGACTATCAATGGTTCGATCGGTAATAATGCGTTGATCGTCATACACATGATTAATCAGTTGATCGCGCTGAAATACGCGACCCGGCGCATCGGCGAGAGTTTTCAATAAGCGAAACTCAGCAGGCGTCAGCTCAAGCAGTTGATTGTGATAACGCGCTTCAAAGCGTGATTCGTCCAACTGTAAATTGGTCAAAGCCGTGCTGGATGTACCGACACCTTCTTCAGGATGCGGAACGCGGCGCAAAATGACTTTGATCCTTGCCATCACTTCGCGAGGACTAAACGGCTTGCAAATATAATCATCCGCACCGATTTCAAGTCCAATCAGACGATCAATTTCTTCAACCCGCGCCGTGATCATAATGATAGGTACGTTACTGATTTTGCGAATATCTTTACAGATGTACAAACCATCACGACCTGGAAGCATCAAATCAAGTAACAATAAATCGGGTTGTT
>CAYJUB010000389.1:0-3100 GCA_964373145.1 uncultured Moraxellaceae bacterium | reverse complement strand
CCGAAATCTTCTATTCGCTACAAGGTGAAGCCCGTGATTCGGGCTATCCCACCGTTTTTGTACGCCTAACAGGTTGTCCGCTCCGCTGCACCTATTGCGATACTGCCTATGCGTTTGAAGGTGGTACGCGCGTTGCACTGGATGAGATTATGGCGGAAGTTAAATCTCATGGCGATCAAGTGAAGCATGTATGCGTGACTGGTGGTGAGCCTTTGGCGCAGCCAAATTGTATTCCGCTTTTAAAAACATTGTGCGATGCGGGATATGTTGTTTCATTAGAAACATCGGGTGCGGTTGATGTGTCGCACGTTGATGCTCGCGTATCACGCGTGGTTGATTTGAAAACACCAGATTCTGGTGAGATGAAGCGTAATTTATTATCTAATCTGCCTTTATTAACACGACACGATCAAATCAAGTTTGTGATTACGAGCCGTAGTGATTACGAGTGGTCGCGTGAGATGCTCAAACAACATGCGCTGGATCAATTGGTTGGTGAAGTGTGGTTTTCACCCTCATTTGCCATTGAACCAGGGCAAGTTCGTTTACCTAAACTTGCACGTGAACTCGCAGATTGGATTGTTGAAGATAAATTGCCTGTGCGCTTTCAATTGCAATTGCATAAGTTACTTTGGCAGGATGAAGCTGGGCGGTAATATGATTGCAGAATCATTTGTAGGGGCAGACCTGTGTGTCTGCCCTAAAAAACAGAAGCGGGCGAACACTTAGGTTCGCCTCTACAATACGATTGTCAGCCTCGAAACACTCATCCGTTTAGATACTTCAATGTGCTCTAATCTAATTATTCATTCAAATTTACCATAAAAAAATCCCGCACATGCGTACGGGATGATTTCTAGGAATTAACCTCTCGCAGCGCGCTCTGCTTCTCTTTCCTTCAAATGCTCACCACTCTTCAACTTATGATGAATATGCGGATCATGCGAAGCGAACTGTGGTATCAGTGAACCAATGATCATGCCGATTGCACTCGCAATCACACCGACGCCTTGTGGTGTCATCGGTTGAAGTGGGTCTAAGAAAGCAGGACCGATGTGCATCGTAATCCAAGTCGTTACACCCATGATGACTGCAAACAATGCACCTTGATTCGTCGCCTTAGACCAATATACGCCGCAAAGTAATGGAATAAACGCAGCAACCAATGTGACCTGATAAGCATTCTCGACCATTTCAAAAATGCTCGCATCAGAATGCGTCGCATACAACGTCACAATAATCGTAAAGCAAACCGTCACCATACGCATGGTGAGCAATAATTGTTTATCGGTCATTTTTGGAAATCTTGGTTTCAGAATATTCTCGGCGAACATGACCGACGGTGCCAATAAAGTCGCAGAAGCACAGCTCTTAATCGCTGACAATAATGCACCAAAGAACAGAATCTGTGCAATCAAAGGTGCTTTGGTCATCACGAGCGTTGGGAGGATCTTTTGTGGGTCAGTCGTGATCAGACTTGCAACCATCGCTGGATCGATCAAGGTTGCTGAATACGCCAAAAATATTGGAATAAATGCAAATATAAAATACATCACACCGCCAAGCACCGTTGCCCAGACTGCGATATGAATGGTTTTAGCAGACTGTACTCGCTGGAAAACGTCTTGTTGTGGCATCGAACCAAACATCAAAGTGCCCCATGCCGCCATAAAACCTGCCACTGCCGCAAAATTAGCATCAGGCCAGAAGTTAAATTTACCTGCATCCCATGCATGTTGCGCAACCACGCCAACACCACCCACTTGACCTGAAATCTCGTTACCGATCCAAAGCATCCCTAAAACAATCACAATCATCTGAACAAAGTCCGTGATCGCAACCGCCCACATTCCCCCAAAGAATGTATAAATTAGAATGGTCATTGAACCAATCCACATCCCTTGCACAGTGGAAATACCACCATCTGACAGAATGTTAAAAACCAAACCCAACGCAGTGATTTGTGCGCCTACCCAGCCCAAATAAGAAATGATAATTGCAATCGTCGTCATAAACTCAACTTTACGACCATAGCGTAATTTATAAAAATCACCAATGGTCAGTAACTTCATGCGATATAGTGGTGCAGCAAAAAACAACCCAACCAAAATCAAACACATCGACGCACCAAATGGATCAGCGACGATACTATTTAGGCCGCCTTCCAGAAACGTCGCAGGAATACCAAGGACAGCTTCCGAACCAAACCATGTTGCAAACACAGTCGCAGTGACCACATAAAATGGCAAATTACGACCTGCAATTGCAAAGTCTTTCGAATTCTTAACTAATCGACCGGCCCACAATCCAATGCCGATTGAGACAATCCAATAAGCAATGACAAACCCAAATAGCATCGACATATCAACACTCACAACTCATTATGGTTAATCGTAAAATAGTGGCTTGGTTTTCCTAGCAAAAAATATTCCAATGCTGAGATAGTCCACTGCTTACTGTGCGCTCAATTTAGAGCACTAATTTTTTGAAAAAAAACCGCATAAACAACTGATCATATCTAAAAAAACCGCCCTTAATAAAGGACGGCTTCTATAGAAATGGTTTTCAGTATCAATGACTACAGCTTAGTGACCGCCGCCATTGATTGCTTTAAACATATCTTCAACGACTTTCTTCGCATCACCAAAAATCATCATGGTTTTTTCGTTGTAGAACAAATCGTTATCTAAGCCAGCATAACCAGTTGCCATTGAACGTTTAATGACCATAATTGTACGCGCTTTATGCGCTTCCAAAATTGGCATACCATAAATTGGTGAAGTTGGATCGTCTTTTGCCGCTGGGTTAACAACGTCATTTGCACCAATCACAAGTACCACATCAGTTGCTGGGAAGTCAGAGTTGATTTCATCCATTTCCAGAATGTCTTCATAAGCTACATCTGCTTCAGCCAGTAGAACGTTCATATGACCAGGCATACGACCCGCAACTGGGTGAATGGCAAAGCGAACTTTAACACCTTGTTCTTTCAGAATTTCTGCCAATTCTTTAACCGCGTTTTGTGCACGACCTTGCGCCATACCATAACCTGGAACAATCACCACGCTATCAGCATTCGACATCAAGAAGCCAGCATCAT
>CAYJUB010000388.1:0-3125 GCA_964373145.1 uncultured Moraxellaceae bacterium | reverse complement strand
TTACCCAACTCAAATCAGGTTTCGACAAATTAAGTCATACCTTATCTTGGGAGGGTCGTTTTGATGAACATCTTGCAAGATCAGGAATATTCCCAGATCGCCACAATACCCGTAGCAATCATGACAAGTGATAATTAAAAAGGAATTTAATTAAATGGCGCTGCCTTTCTTCAATAAAAAAAAGATTTCAATATCCCCTGACTTACCAATACAGCCAATAGTCATGAACTATACGGCAACGGGAATTGAGTGCCCCTACTCACCTCAACCAAGCACCGAAGTAGACTTTTACTGGCAGAGCCTAGAGCAAGAAGGGTTTGCGGATATCGTCAACAATCAATACATCCTCCCTTGGGATGAGTTCTACGCCTTACAGCAAGATCCAGAACACTTAGCGTGTCTATCTCAATTGGGTTTACCACAGCTTAGCGCTTTGCGCCCAATTATCCGAAGTGAGGGTGCATTATCTGATATTAATTTTGAAATCATTCTCGAAGGATGGTGCGATGCAGCAGGTGCAAAACAAAAAAATATCCAAAAAAGAACTGGGGCTGTGTTGAGCAATAATGGCCAAGCTCAATTACTCTCCCAAGGTGCTTGGGAGCTAGTTGAAAAAATACAAGAATTTCACAGACTGTCAGGGGACAAGACTAAAACGGATAATGAACGATACTGGGCAAAAATTCGGCGACTCGCGCAACAATCGAATACCCAAATGAATGATTTTTTGCGTAAAACGATTGTCCTTGCCCCAGATACTTTGCAATTAAACATGCGGCGTAACTCACTCTTGCAAGAAACCCTCATTGAAGTACAGCCAGGCTTTGAAAGTGCCCCTGACGCTTGGTTGGATACTTTTGATCGATATCATGAGGTGCAGGATCACTATAGTATCCCGCTTGAGGATGGTGGAACTGTTCACGTCATCATTTCACCTGAAGTTAAAACCGTGTTAAATGAAATTAAGCAAATGCCACGCCGCAGAATTAGTGGGGAACGTGCCCACACATTCCTTCATAATCCCTATGCGCAACTCGGTGAAGAGGCTGCCAAAGTCATCCCACCTGAGAGCTTCGAAAAAGCCAAAGAAGAGGCTGAAATCTATGCATACAATCTCTCGATCACAACCACCTATGATGATGAGCAGTTGTTTAAGCATGCTGAACTTCGTTTAGATGCACTATCGCAACGCGAATCTGAGCCCATATTTTTAGAGCTGAACAATACCGATCAAGCTTCGATTTTCATTCAGGCTTATACACGTAGTCAATCTGAATCAACAACTGGACTCTATTGGGCAGGATACGAAATTGTCCTGAATACGCCTACCCAAAAACAAATTGAACAGCTGAAGTCTGATCTGGATGCACTTCTAGAGGCAGCTCGACGCGAGCAGATCGATCAAATATTAAATCTTGAGAATTATAGCAACCGTGTTGTCGACATCGGTGTTGCGCCTATTTTAAATTCGAAGTTTATACAAAGGGACAGCGGTGAAGCCAATTGGTTACCCGATCAAATTGCGGAATTTTACCCAGCTTTCAAAGAGCATGAATCCTCAGAGCTCCTATCAAATATTCAAACCCAAATCGATGCAGCAGAAGCATTGGGACAATCCGATGTTCAACTTCCTCATCTTGATCGCCCGATCAGCATTGAAGATGCAAAAATAATTGCCCAGCAGCTCGATAAAAAACTTAAAAGTGATCGTGAATCTGACGCCGAACCTGTTACGCATGAGTCTCCAACTCAAAAACCAGAAAGATCCGTACTGATCATTAATTCAAATATTGATGAAATTGACTACACGAGCCAACGTGCAAATCAACTCGAGTTTAATGAAAAAATACACCTCCCTATCCTCCCTAACTCTTTACGGACTGATGTTGTTTTAAAAGATCACCAAAAAGTTGGTGTAGCATGGCTACAAAACTTATATAAGTTTGCACCTGAACAAATTAGCGGTTGCCTGCTTGCGGATGACATGGGTCTGGGAAAAACATTACAGTTACTTTGCTTTATTGGCACCTATTTAGAGACTACTTCTAATAAGCGTCCTATATTGATTGTTGCCCCAGTATCATTATTGGAAAATTGGGAAGCTGAGGCGGGTAGATTCTTTAACGCTAAATTCGGCAGTATTCTGAAACTTTATGGCAATAACCTAAAAGAGCGCAAACTGAAAAAGCATCAAGTCCCGCCAGAACTGCTTGCAAAAGGAATCAGTAATTTACTTTGTGAAGGATGGCGCGACAAAAACGATATCGTTTTGACCACTTACGAAACGCTTCGGGATCTCGAATTCTCACTAGCCCGTGAGCATTGGAGCATCATGATTTGTGATGAGGCTCAAAAGATTAAAGTGCCTAATACGCTTGCGACTCAGGCGGCAAAAGCCCTAAAGGTAGACTTCAAAATTGCGTGCACTGGGACGCCAGTCGAAAACTCGCTGACGGATCTGTGGTGTTTATTTGACTTTATCCAAGCCGGCTTACTTGGCTCACTGAATCAGTTTGGTCGAAAATATCGTCGCCCTATTGAGCAACAATCTGGTGCTGACGCTGACGCTCTTGAAGAGCTTCGCCTATTAATTCAACCTCAAATACTGCGCCGTACAAAGCAAGAAGTTGCCAAAGATTTGCCCGCAAAAAGAGAACAGACTGACTGTAAACAACTTCCCATTTCTAAACTACAACAGCGATTATATGGCCATGTTAAACATGAATATAGCCAGGTGCCCGATGATAGTCGCGGGCAAGCAATTCTTGGGGCATTACATAAAATGCGGATGATTTGTGCCCATCCATTTTTCCTAGACCCTACTGCTCATCGGAATGAATCACCTAAAATTGCTTGGTTGATCGATGCACTTAAGAAAATCCAAGCTAAACAGGAAAAGGTGATTATCTTTACTGAATTCCGCGAAATCCAAAGCTTCTTACAGCGAATCCTTATGGAAGTATTCGGTTTCAACGTCACAACAGTTAATGGTGATACTTCCGCAAGTAGTGAAAAAGGTGGATTATCACGACAACGTTTAATTGATACCTTTCAACGTACGGATGGATTTTATATCCTTATCTTGTCCTCGTCTGCCGTTGGGTTTGGGGTCATTGTTCAAGCTG
>CAYJUB010000387.1:0-3129 GCA_964373145.1 uncultured Moraxellaceae bacterium | reverse complement strand
TGCTTTCCATTCAAGTCGATTCTTATCGTGCTTTTTTACAAGATGGTAAAACTGCGAAGCAACGCGAAGACTTCGGTCTGCAAGCGGCTTTCCGTTCGGTGTTTCCAATCGTCAGTTACTCAGGTAATGCAGCACTTGAGTTTGTTGAATATCATTTAGGAAAGCCTGAGTTTGACGTGCGCGAATGTATTTTGCGTGGTTCAACTTATGCTGCACCAATGCGCGTCAAAATTCGCTTGATCATTTATGATCGCGAAACCAAATCGATCAAAGACGTGCGCGAGCAAGAAGTGTACATGGGCGAAATGCCACTGATGACCGACAACGGTACCTTTGTGATCAACGGTACTGAGCGTGTGATCGTGAGCCAGTTGCATCGTTCACCAGGCGTGTTCTTTGACCATGACAAGGGCAAAACCCACAGCTCAGGCAAAGTACTGTATTCCGCACGTATTATTCCTTACCGTGGTTCATGGCTCGACTTCGAGTTTGATGCCAAAGACCTCGTTTTCGTTCGTATCGACCGTCGTCGTAAGTTACTCGCAACGATCATGCTGCGTGCCTTGAACTACACCACTGAACAAATTCTCGATATGTACTACGAGAAAGTGCCTGTTTATTTGGCAGATGGTGGCTATCAGATCGATTTGATTCCAGAGCGCCTGCGCGGTGAAATGGCTCAGTTTGATATCGTTGGTAAAGGCAACAAAACCATCGTAGAACAAGGTAAACGCATCAACGCGCGCCATGTTCGTCAAATGGAAGAAGCGGGTCTGACTAAACTGCCAGTTCCTGATGAATACTTGTATGGCCGTATTTTGGGTCACAACGTATACAACAAAGCGGGCGATTTGATCGTTGAAGCGAACACTGTGCTGGTGCACGAAGTGTTGGTGAAGTTGGTTGAAGCGGGCATTGTTGAATTCAGCATGCTGTTCACCAATGACATCGACCGTGGTTCGTTCGTTGCGGATACATTACGTGCGGATAGCACGCGTAATCGTGAAGAAGCGCTGGTTGAAATCTATAAAGTCATGCGTCCAGGCGAGCCGCCAACAAAAGATGCGGCAGAGAACCTATTTAACAATCTGTTCTTTAGTTCAGAGCGTTATGACTTGTCACCAGTGGGTCGTATGAAGTTCAACCGTCGTTTGGGCCGTCCATACGAAGTGGGTACGGATCAAGCGACTCGCGAAATCGAAGGTATTTTGTCAAACGACGACGTCGTTGATGTATTGAAAATGTTGGTTGATATTCGTAACGGTAAAGGCGAAGTCGACGACATTGATCACTTGGGTAACCGTCGTGTTC
The DNA here is from genome assembly GCA_964373145.1 of uncultured Moraxellaceae bacterium. GTDB lineage: Bacteria > Pseudomonadota > Gammaproteobacteria > Pseudomonadales > Moraxellaceae > Aquirhabdus. The sequence goes on along the minus strand of CAYJUB010000387.1, from coordinate 1,818 downwards.
GCTCTGTTGGTGAAATGACTGAAAACCAATTCCGTGTCGGTCTGGTTCGTGTTGAACGTGCGGTTAAAGAGCGTTTGAACCAAGCTGAAACTGAAGGTTTGTCACCACAAGATTTGATCAATGCGAAGCCAGTGGCTGCAGCGATCAAAGAATTCTTTGGTTCAAGCCAATTGTCACAGTTCATGGATCAAAACAATCCATTGTCAGAAATCACGCATAAACGTCGTGTTTCAGCACTCGGACCGGGCGGTTTGACCCGTGAGCGTGCTGGCTTTGAAGTGCGTGACGTTCATCAAACTCACTACGGTCGTGTTTGTCCGATTGAAACACCTGAAGGTCCAAACATTGGTTTGATCAACAGCTTGGCTGTGTATGCAAAAGCCAATGAGTTCGGCTTCCTGGAAACACCTTATCGCCGTGTTGAAAATGGCGTAGTGACTGACCATATCGAGTATCTGTCTGCGATTGAAGAAACCGATACCGTGATTGCGCAAGCGGATTCGCCATTGAACAAAAAAGGCGAGTTGACCGACGAGATGGTTTCTGTGCGTCATCATGGTGAATTTATTCGCATGAGCCCAGAAAAAGTCACCCATATGGACGTATCACCACGTCAGGTGGTTTCGGTAGCGGCATCATTGATTCCGTTCCTTGAGCATGACGATGCGAACCGTGCACTGATGGGTTCTAACATGCAACGTCAGGCAGTGCCTACACTGCGCTCTGACAAGCCATTGGTTGGTACTGGCATGGAGCGTCACGTTGCACGTGACTCTGGCGTGTGTGTGGTTGCAGGCCGTGGTGGTGTGATTGATTATGTTGATGCCAGCCGTATCGTAGTCCGTGTGCATGAAGCTGAAATGCATGCAGGTGAGGCCGGTGTTGATATTTACAACTTGATCAAATACACCCGTTCTAACCAGAACACTTGTATTAACCAAGATGCGATCGTCAACCGTGGTGATGTTGTGGCACGTGGCGATATTCTCGCAGACGGTCCATCGACTGATCTCGGTGAGTTGGCGCTCGGTCAAAACATGCGCGTGGCATTTATGCCATGGAACGGCTATAACTTCGAAGATTCGATCTTGCTCTCTGAGCGCGTCGTTCAAGAAGACCGTTTCACATCGATCCATATCCAAGAGCTGTCATGTGTTGCACGTGATACCAAACTGGGTACCGAAGAGATCACCGGTGATATTCCAAACGTTGGCGAAGCTGCTTTGTCAAAATTGGATGCTGCTGGGATTGTCTACATCGGTGCTGAAGTCAGCGCTGGCGACATTCTGGTTGGTAAGGTCACCCCTAAAGGTGAAACCCAACTAACACCAGAAGAAAAGCTACTGCGTGCGATCTTCGGTGAGAAAGCTGCGGATGTTAAAGACTCTTCCCTGCGCGTGCCATCAGGTACCAAAGGAACCGTTATTGACGTTCAAGTTTTCACCCGCGATGGTCTTGAAAAAGACGAACGTGCGATTGCCATCGACAAAGCTGAGCTTGACGCTTACCGCAAAGACTTGAAAGAAGAGTTCCGTACTTTCGAAGAAGCCGCGCGTAATCGTGTTGAACGCTTGCTGAATGGTCAGAAAGTCAATGGTGGTGGCGGTATCAAGCGTGGTGTCGTGCTGGATGAAGAAACCATCACTGGCTTAGATACTGCACAATTGCTTGAGATTCAACCAGCTGATGATGATATCGCAGCGCGTTTAAGCCAGATCCAAGAGTACTTGAAAGAGAAAGATCTTGAGATCGAAGCGAAATTCGTTGAGAAAAAACGCAAAATCAACCAAGGCGATGAGCTGGCTCATGGCGTGTTGA
>CAYJUB010000386.1:0-3132 GCA_964373145.1 uncultured Moraxellaceae bacterium | reverse complement strand
TTATCGCCATCAGCAAGGCTGGAAATTTCGTTTGGTCGCGCAAGGCTTTAATGGCGGCTTAAAACCTTTGGCCGAGCATTTTGGCGTTGACATCCAAGCGGATCCAACTCCGACGCCTCCCCCGACCCCAATTCCTGCACCGGCAGCTGCTCCACGGGTGAATTTGAGCAAAATTACCCTTGATAAGCAAAACAGCAAAATCAACTTGAGCAAACAAGCGCAGGGTTTTGGTGAAATCAAGGTGAATCTGAATTGGAACAAAAAAGGTGATCCGACTCAAAAAGTCAGTTTCTTAAAATCATTAACCGGCGGTAAATCAGGTGTAGATTTGGATTTGGGCTGTTTGTTTGAAATGCAAGATGGCACTAAGTCGGTGATTCAAGCATTGGGTAATTGTTTTGGCGCGTTTGATCACCGTCCTTATATTCAACTGTCTGCCGATGATCGTTCAGGTGCTTCAAGCGATGGTGAGTGGCTCAAAATCAATGGCCGACATTGGGATCAGATCAAGCGGATTGTGATTTTTGCGTTTATTTATGAAGGCGCACCGAATTGGGCTGCAACGGATGGAGTCGTCACGATTTATGTGCCAAACCAGCCTCCGATTGAGATTCAATTAACCGAAGGTGGTGATCGTTTGAGAATGTGCGGCATTGCCGAACTAACCAACCATCAAGGTGAGTTTCAAGTGTCGAGACAAGTGAAATATTTGGCGGGACATCGCGAGCTCGATCAGCACTTTGGGATCGGCTTACAATGGAAAAGCGGCTCTAAAGATTAACGATTAATTTTTAACATCATAAAACAGACGATATATAAGTCATCACGGAGAATTTAACCATGGCGCTTTCTTTAACCAAGGGCGGAAATGTTTCGCTGACAAAAACAGACCCTAACTTGGTTCGTATCTTAATTGGTTTAGGCTGGGACGAGCGTGCAACCGATGGCGCATCTTTTGATTTGGATGCCAGTGCATTTTTGTTAGGTGCAAGTGGCAAGGTACGCGGCGACCATGACTTTATTTTTTATAATCAGTTGCGCTCAGTGGATGGTGCGATTGAACATACAGGTGATAACCGCAGTGGTCTGGGCGATGGCGATGATGAGACCCTCATGGTGGACTTATCCAAAGTGTCTGCCGATATTGATAAAGCGGCGATTACCGTCACCATCCATGACGCTGCGGCGCGTGGACAAAATTTTGGTCAAATCGCCAACGCTTTCATCCGAGTCGTCAATCAAGATACTGGTATTGAAATTGTAAGATTCGACTTAGCGGAAGACTATTCCACCGAAACCGCCATGGTGTTTGGTGAGCTTTATCGCCACAATAGCGAATGGAAGTTCCGTGCCGTTGGACAAGGTTATGCAGGCGGTCTTGCGGCAATGTGTCAACAATATGGTATTAGCGTCGCTTAAGTGACCACATGTCATCGCGCCAGTCGTTAAGACTCGGTGCTGAGGTTTTTTTTATTTATGATCATCATTAAAGGGCAACAATGAAGCACTTTCGTTTTTCCATTATTTTTACCATCATTTGCTTGGGTTTGTCGGCATGGTGGGGGTTCTCACATGGCCCAGAAGCAGGCATTAATGCCATGTTTAAGGCGTTGCTCATTACTGCGATTTTGGCGGTGATGGAAATTTCACTGTCATTTGATAATGCGGTCGTGAACGCGTCCGTACTGCGCAATTGGGATGCTTTTTGGCGTCGTCTGTTTTTAACAGTCGGTATTTTAGTCGCTGTGTTTGGTATGCGCTTATTGTTCCCGTTGTTGATTGTCGGTGTGACTGCCGACATGAGCATGGTTGAAGTCGCCAAACTCGCACTGAATGACCCCGCCTCTTACTCCGAAAAACTAATGCTACACCATGCAGAAATTGCTGCGTTTGGTGGCATGTTCTTGTTGTTGGTGTTTTTAAACTTCTTGTTTGATGACGGCAAAGACACCCATTGGTTTCATTGGCTGGAAGAAAAACTATCTAGCCTTGCCTCCGTGCCGGCGATGTCAGTATTTATTGCCTTGATTGCATTGATAGTTATGGCAAGTGCTGTTGGTGGCGAGACCAAACTAGCAGTTGTGATGTCAGGCATCTGGGGTGTAGTGGTTTATGTCGGTGTGAAAGCACTGGGCCACATGCTTGAAGGCAGTGGTGGTGATGACGAAGAAGGCGAAAAATCTCCGAGCTCTTCGGGTTCTAGCAATATCGTTAAAGCGGGTATTGGTGGCTTCTTGTACCTTGAAGTCTTAGATGCGTCATTTAGCTTTGACGGCGTCATTGGTGCATTTGCGATTACTAGCGATGTCGTGATCATTATGCTTGGTTTGGCAATTGGTGCGATGTTTGTCCGCTCGATGACCATTTTCCTCGTTGAAAAAGGCACATTGGAAGCCTATATCTACTTAGAGCATGGTGCACATTATGCAATTGGTGCATTGGCTGCCATTATGTTGGTCAGTGGTACTGGCGTGCATGTTCCAGAACTGTTGACGGGTTTAATTGGTGTGGCGTTTATCGTTTGGGCGGTGCTGTCGTCGATTGCACATAGCAAACGTGAAGCGGCTTGATTAAAACAGTAACCAATTAACACCAATAACATGTTGCCGCACATCAAAAAATAAGGTTTAAATAAGCACCTTAGATGTGTGGCAACAATTATTTTTAACCAAGGAGAGAACAACTCATGGCAATTAGCTTAACCAAAGGCGGCAACGTTAATTTAAGTAAAGAAGCACCAGGTATTGCAAAAACCACGATTGGTTTGGGCTGGAATCCACGCGCGACTGATGGTCAGGCTTTCGATCTGGATGCGATTGCATTTTTGGTCGGTGAAAACGGTAAAGTACGTATGGATACCGATTTCATTTTCTTCAACAACTTAAAATCAGCGGACGGCTCAGTCGCACATAATGGCGACAACCGCACTGGCGAAGGTGATGGCGATGATGAAACCTTATCAGTAGACTTGTCTAAAGTCCCAGCTGATGTGGCTAAAGTCGTGTTTTGTGTGACGATTTATGATGGCACAACCCGTAACCAAAACTTTGGTCAAGTAAGCAATGCTTATATTCGCGTCATTAATGATGAGGGCGGCAGTGAAATTGCACGTTATGACTTGTCTGTAGACAG
>CAYJUB010000385.1:0-3140 GCA_964373145.1 uncultured Moraxellaceae bacterium | reverse complement strand
GCGTCTAATTTCAGACCATAGCGGGCAAACAGCGGCGTCATCGTCTGTTTCAGTTGATCACCCATCACGCCTTGATTCGCAGCCAAATCAAGGAATGGGATGCCGCTTGAGGCAATACCACTGCTGATATTGGAGACGATCAAATTACGCAGTTGTGGTTCGACTTGTTCATTGCTGTAGCTTGGATTTGCGCCTGTGATTTCTTGATAAAACGCTTTCGCATCTTCGATCCGATAAGAATACATACCGAAAGCACGCAGACGCACCATATCAAAGTCTTTATCACGCAAGGTCACTGGTTGTGCTGTGCCCCATTTACAGCCCAACTGCAAACGGGTGCTAAAGAAAAACACGTCCGATTTAAATGGTGAAGCGAATAACTTATCCCAGTTTTTTAAGTTGGTGAGCACAGGCAAAGTCTGCGTGGTCAGCGTGTGCAGACCTGGCATGAACACATCAGCGACTTGCCCTTCATTGACGAAAATCGCAATTTGAGTATCGCGGACGGTGAGCTTTGCGCCGTTTTGAATTTCATTATCTTGCATCGGATAACGCCACATCAGGACGCCGTCGTCTTGCTGATCCCATTCGATAACATCAATAAACTGCTTACGAATAAATGAACCGATACTCATGATGTGCTTCCTCTTAAAATTCTAAAATTAGTGTTTTTTAACTTATTAATACCCATCAAACGACGGCTGATTTACGACAAACATCCTGCATTCAAAATGCCCAAAACCAAACCAATAGCACCGACAAAACCACCCACCGCAATATTATTATCAAGGATCTGTTGCTTGAGATTTGGAATCAACCAACAGGTTACCAAATAGCCTAAAAGCTGCACAATCATGGCAGCCGTTGCCCAACCAATAAAGGCGAATAAACTGGTATGGTAAATTGCACACGCCGCTAGGGTCAGCGCAAAACCAATTAATGCGCCAGTATAACTTAGCGTTGCCGCACTATTACCCGCACGTACTAACGCCAGTTCACGGTATGGAGTAAATAACATATAAATAATTGAAAAAATAAATAAAAATAAAATCCCACTGGTTAAATACAGTAGGTAATTCAACAGAAAAGGCGAAACCATTTCTCCAAACTGCGTTATGTCTTGCATAAATATTTCATCCGTTATTCTGTTCTTTTTTAATTCAAAAATCATTTAAGATCAAAAGCAAAATCCCTCCCAACCTCCCTTTGCAAAGGGAGGAGCTTTTCTATTTTGGCGTAGCCAAAGTAGTCCCCTCCTTAAAAAAAGGAGGGTTAGGGAGGATTTGCTTTTGACTTTAAGCCCTCATCCCACGTTCAACGGTATTATATTCCACATCCACTGGCGCAAATAACGCAATTAAATGCTTAAATAATTGCTCGGCTTTGGCGCGATTTTCTCCAGTGTGATTACACACATAGACATCCAAAGTGACATAGCCACCTTCACCTTGTTCGGGCCAAGTATGCACTGCAACATGTGATTCCGCCAGTAGCACTACACCCGTCACACCCACTGGTTCAAACTGATGAAAGCGTACTCCAACGACTTGCATATTGGCTTGCTGAACTGCGGAAACGATCTGCGGCTCAAGTGCATCTAAATCCGTCAAAATTTCAGATTTACATTTGCAATGATATAAATCTGCAATCAGGTGAATCCCTTTCATATCATTCGTCCTGCGGCTTGCCAACCCCACCAACTCGCTTCTTCAAAAATAGAATAACCAGACAAATCACTATGCGCAAACATGACTTTTTGATCAGCATCGCGCAGTGCCAGTAAGCCTTTTTGTGATAGGTAGCCTTGCACAGGCGCACTCATCGCATGGCCTCGCATCATGATTTCCACCCCAGCCACACACGGCCACAAATCTGTGCCATACACCTTAATTACATCCTGAATGCCAGCATCCAACAGCTCATGCACACTCGCTTTTTGCATCCATGCTCGCGCACTTTCTGGTGCTTGATCAGCAAACGAATGATACGCGGTAAATACCGAACGCGGCGGTCTGGCGACACGAATGAGTTGCTGTGTTGCAGTGACAAAGCCAAGGCTTTTGCTGCCATACACGATATTTTCCCACGAGAGTGGCACTTCGCCCCTTTCGCGAGGAAAACCATTCAGCCAGACATTCGACACCAGCCAAGGTACATGGGGCAATATATCCTGCGTCACGTCAAAACCATAATCTTTTAACTGCGGAAAAACATGTTTCAGCACGTGCAACGGCATGGCACAAATTGCCCGTTTCGCGCGAATCAGCGTCGTTTTACCGCGCATATCCGTTGACCAAACTTCCACACCTTCGCGTGTTTCAACCATACGCATGGCCGCTTGCGGCAGTTGCTGCGCCAAACTAGCATGTGACAATTGTTCCGCCAACGGTTGTAAACCAGAACCCCACGTCAGTAGTGGCGTTTGATGATCTTTATCACTGTCATACACACGACTGGCAAAATAATGAATCCCCGCCCACGCCGAAACCTTGTCACTACCAAATCCATAATCATCACGACAGCTATAATCCAGAAACCAACGTAATCCCTCGGAAGTATATCCTTCATGATTGAGCCATTGATCAAAGGTCATGGTATCCAGTTTACGGAACGAAGCATCTTGCGAAGACAGGGCGATAGGAATGGCAAATAGCACTTTTCCATCCGAGCCTTTTTTGCCTTTTAAGGACTCGACTAAAGCAAAAAAACGTTGTTGCTGAACCGAATCATGCGAGCCTTTTGCCGCAGGTGGAATCACCGAATCCTGCCAATACTGTTTACCACCAACCCACAATCGTTCAGCCGGCGCATGAACGACACACCGTTCATCGTAGCTATTCACATCGCCCAGATTCTGCCCTTGCAGAATACCAAACGCACGCAGCATCTCTTGGACATGCGTCGATTCAGGCGTGGGGAATGGTAAATAATGCGCGCCTCGTGGATAACTCACATCCTGCCATTGTCCACTGCTGGCGTTGCCATATTGCTCAAAACCTTGCAGCAATAGAAAGTCTTTGAACCCTGCCTGTGCCAATCGCCAACCTGCGGTTAAACCTGCCACTCCACCGCCCAAAATCACCATATCCACACGTCGCTCACTGCTCGGCGTAGGCAATTGATGACCACCACGCGCGAAA
>CAYJUB010000384.1:0-3140 GCA_964373145.1 uncultured Moraxellaceae bacterium | reverse complement strand
CATCAACTTGATGGTCTTTGGCGAGTTGAATGATTTGACTTGGGTAATCATGAACAATGATTAAGTCTGAGCCCTTGGCATTCAGTTTGGTTTTTATATGCTGAGTACAATGCCAAATGAATTCGACGCGTTTATCTTTTTTAGGTAGGTTTTGTAAGATATTTTTATCAAAAATGAAGACTGGAATGACCACATCATGCTCATTCAAACATTGAAAAAGCGCGGTATTATCTTCTAAACGTAAATCACGACGAAACCAAAAAATGGCTTTTTTCATCTTCCAAACTCAACCTTGGCATCATTTAATAAAGCAAACTAAAAATCAAATTATTGATCTTTAGCGTCGCTTGCTTCTTTCTTGACTGATTTTACCGAATCACTTGCATCGGATGCCTTATCAGACTTCAACGCATTATCGACATGAGCGACGACTTTACTGGGTAATTCATGGAATATTTTTCTAATCGCTTTACCCATGGGTCCGCGAGGTACTTCTTTCACAAATTCGATTTTATCAGGAATCAAATTACTCTTAAGATGACTTTGCAAATAATCTGTTAATCGCTCTGGTGTTAAGCCCTCACGCGCAACCACAAAGAGCTTAATCGCACGTTGTGCAACGCCATCACATTGATCGCCCTGAAGCTCTTCTTGAACGGCTAAGCAGTCAAGCACATCCTCATGTTCGGCAACGGCTGTCTCAATTTCACGTGGGAAGACCAATTCATTTTGCACCCAGAATACGTCTCTTTTACGCTCTAATAATCGTAAATAGCCGTCTTCATCTAAGGAAACAATATCGCCTGTTCGTAGCCAACCATCATGCGTCATGGACTCACCCGTGGCTTGAGGAAGTTGCCAATAGCCGCGCATGAGTTGTGGTCCACGAACCCATAATTCGCCCGCCTGATTAAAGCCGAGATCGTCACCTTGATTGGATACGACACGCACTTCTGTTTCTGCTGTGATGACACCAGAAGTGCCAAATTTGACGCGATTTGGCGGTGTTACGGCAATGAGGGGTGATGCTTCACTGAGTCCATAGCCTTCGATGATGAAGTGCCCAGTTCGTGCATACCATTCTTTATGCAAACTTAAACTAATCGGTCCACCACCACATAAAAAAAGCTTCAGTGTTTTTGATGTTTTTAAATCATTTGTTTTTTTAAGTAATTGATCATAAAGCAAAGGAATGCCGAGCATCGCATCGTAAGGCTGCTCAAGTATCTCCGGGTGTTCCATGAGATTATTAATGCTGGTTAAGACTAAACAGCCGCGTTTTGTGACGCATAGCAGAAAATTGGTCACGCCCATAATATGCTGCATCGGCAAAGGGCATAAAATTTGGCAACCAATTTCTATTGTACGTCCTAAGACTTGTTGTCCTTGATGGAGACTCGCTAATAAACTTGAGTGTGTGAGCAATGCACCTTTGGGACGACCTGTTGTGCCGCTGGTATATTGTAATAACGCAATATCACTCGACAGTGCGACAGGCCATTCAACTGGATATGGTCGCTTCGATAAAATGTCACGTAAACGGGTATGGATCAATAATGATTCATTGCTTTTAAAAACTTGCATCAAGCGTTTTACTGAGCCCCAACCTTGGAGCAGTGATCGCATGTTTGCATAATCGTTACTACGGGTTGTCACGATGTGACGCACCCCCGTTTGTAGCAACATGGGTTGGATTTCTGCTAACAATGTGGGTGCGGTGATCAGTAGTTTCGCACCAGAATCTTGCATTTGAAACAAGATATTATCGAGATTGGTTGCGATGCCTAAGTTGACAACGACAGCGCGTGTTAACCATGCTGCATACAAAGCGACACCGTAAGATAAACTGTTCGGTAAATAGATTGCGATACGATCGCCAGGCCTAATATTTGCTTCATGGATCATCCAGGAAGCAAGCGTTTTTGAGCTGTTATATAGATCAAGGTAACTGAGTGTAATGCCCTCAAAAGAAAGCGATGGCGAGTTAGGAGCAGCTTCAACAGTTTTATTAAAGAGCTCTAATAAGGTTTTTTCAGTCGTATGTATACGCCCACGTCCAACATACAACGCGGTTTGACGTGAAGGTCTTTGAGCTTGTTTATTACCTTGCACCAGTCTACATCCTCAAATTCTGCATGAATCGTCATTTATTTATAAATACAATCTATTACCTTAGATTGGTGTTGCGGTGCCGCTAATAATTATTGGAGTCATTCAACAATGTTAGTTTTGCGACAACTCTTCGCATTATATAACTAAATCAGGTCGAGTCGGCTTATTCAAGCCATGATGCTAATTGTTCTGGATTGGTGACTGATAATTTAACCGTACGGATTGTTGACGCAACTGGCTGAATTTCAATCGCCATAAGTTCATCACGTCTAAACAGATGACAGGTTAACAACGTCCCAGCATCAGTGCAAGCCTTGGCATGAAATCCAGCTGAATCGGCCCAATGCGTCAACAATGCAGTCGTCGCACGAATGCCATCAATGGCGATTAACGTGTCGTGTGCGGAAAGCCCTGCATGTGCACCGACTGAATCACGAAGCACTTGTTGGATTTGTAAGCCCTGTGGCGTTTCTGTGGTTTTAACACCGAACGGCCAGACTTTGTTCTCCACAGTTGTTTGGATACCGACTGCTTCAAGGATTGAATCGAGAGGAAGCTCCTTTGTTCCTTCAACAAAGTGTGTCCAGAAGTCATTCAGGCGATCACCGATCAAAATTTCACATAAATCAGGAATGGTATTCGCCGTGAGCGATTGACCATCTTGTGCCAGTTGATAGAGTTTCCGCATGACCGCGTCAAGGGAACTACCGCGCGCGCGTAATGTAAGATCTAAGCTCAGACCGATTAAAGCCCCTTTGTTGTAATAACTGGTTGTGGCGTTTTGTGAGTTTTCATCGGGACGATAATATTTTATCCACGCATCAAAACTGGAGTCACTGAGACTCTGATGTTCTCTTCCTGCATTTTGATGGTATCGCGTGATCTGTTCAGCTAATAAATCGAGATATGCAGCTCGATCTCTGACTCCGCTGCGCAGTACAATTCAATCCTCGTAATACGATGTAAATCCTTCAAACCGCCAGAACCTGCGGGTATACACTTCACGGTCTAACTCCCGGTCTGCAAAT
>CAYJUB010000383.1:0-3145 GCA_964373145.1 uncultured Moraxellaceae bacterium | reverse complement strand
GTCAGTTCTTCGAAGGCTTAGGATTACCGACACGTTTGTCAGATTATCAAATCGGCGCAAAAGACATTGATCAAATAGTCAATCAGCTCGAAGTTCATGGTCTGACCAAACTCGGTGAACATGGTGATGTAACTTTGGCTGTTAGCCGAAGTATTCTTGAAGCCAGCCTATAATTCAATTCATGCCCCAACAATCCGTTTGGGGTATGTACTCAAATCTTAAAAATCTGATCACTATCGCTATGTAAATTTATTGAGGTAACAAATGACTCACAAATTCAAATCGATTCGTGATCGTATTTTGGTTGGATATTTAGGTCTTTTTCCAACGCTGTTGTTGGTACTGACCGTGTTGGAACCGATTACGCGTGATTTAAATTTTTCGACTAAAGTATTGATAGAGGTGATCGTCCTTGTGCCTATCACTCAATTCGTTTCTTATCCATTGGCTGGATGGTTTTTTGCGCGCTTAAAATCCGTGAAATCTGAGTGTTCTCCTCGTCCGACATCTACGCTCAATTCAAAATAAGTTCGGTCGATTGAAGGGCTTGGTGCAAAGCGTCTTTATTTTTTTGCAACTTACTAACGAGCGCTGCGCCAAGCCACATTTGATAAATCATCTGAGCGACGGCTAACGCATCGGTTTGGGTGTGGATGGACTGATCTTTTTTACCGATTTCAATCAATGCAGCAATCCGATTAATCAGATTATCAACGCCTAACGCCATGATCGAACGCATCGCTTCGGACAAGTCCGCAACTTCTGCGGCAAGCTTCACAACCAGACAAGTATCCGCCCAGCCACATTGAATGTCAGGATCATCAATCCATAATTTAAAGTAGCCAATCAACTTATCTTTTGCTGAGTGAGGATCGTTCCAGACGTCATCCAAACGAACTTGATAGTCATCCACATAATGTTGAACCAATTCGCAACCAAACGCTTCTTTGGAATCAAAATAATGATAAAACGATCCTTTAGGAATCCCGCAGGTATTCAAAATTTCTTGCAAACCAACGCCTGTAAAGCCTTTTCGAAGGATTAGCTCTGAACTCGTTTTAATAATTTGTAAACGTTTAACGTCAGATTTTTTAAGTACACTCGGTATCATGACATTAAAACTCCATCAAAAAGTAGACCAGTCGTCTTGTGTTTTCAGTATAACTGAACCACAATACATGTAAAGGCGTTTATGCATTCCAAAAGATTTGAATACAAAACATACATTATAGATGAACCTAGGAGTTCTAGAAATGACTATCATTCAAAACCAACGGATTGTTCTGGCTTCCCGTCCTATCGGTGAACCCACGCATGCAAATTTTTCGATTGAACATGTGGATATTCCAGCGTTAGCTGAGGGTGAAATTCTACTTAAAACAATGTATTTATCCCTTGATCCGTATATGCGCGGACGCATGAGTGATGCGCCTTCTTATGCTGCACCCGTTCAAATTGGTGAAGTCATGGTTGGCGGTACAGTCAGCCAAGTCGTCGCTTCAAAAAATAAAAAGTTTCAAGAAGGTGAATGGGTATTATCTGGAAACGGATGGCAAAGCTATGCGATTTCAGATGGTACACAATGCCAAAGCTTAGGTATGAATCCTGAAAATCCTGCGTGGACGCTGGGTATATTAGGCATGCCGGGATTTACCGCTTATATGGGTTTGCTGGATATTGGGCAGCCTAAATCAGGCGAAACGCTAGTCGTTGCCGCAGCGACAGGTCCAGTCGGCGCAACGGTAGGACAAATTGGCAAGCTGAAAGGTTGTCGCGTCGTTGGTGTGGCGGGCGGTGAAGAAAAATGTCGTTATGCCGTTGAACAACTCGGTTTTGATGTTTGTTTAGATCATTACGACGAACATTTTGCTGAAAAATTAAAGCAAGCGGTGCCGAATGGCATTGATATTTATTACGAAAACGTTGGCGGAAAAGTCTTTGATGCGGTACTTCCGTTATTGAACACAGCGGCACGTGTTCCTGTCTGCGGCGTAGTTTCACAATACAACGCCACGACACAAGCGCAAGGACCAGATCGTTTACCGACGTTTGTATCTACCCTGCTGAGAAAACGCATTCGGATGCAAGGTTTTATTATATTTGATGATTATGCGAGTCATTATCCAGAATTTTACAAACAAATGTCTACGTGGATTAAAGAAGGAAAAATTATATATAAAGAAAATATGACTGATGGTTTAGAGCAAAGCATTGATGCCTTTATTGGCATGTTAAAAGGTCAAAACTTTGGCAAAGTCATTATTAAACTCTAAACACATCCATCTAAACAGGAAAAAACACATGATCACTTTGCACCATTTAAATCAGTCGCGGTCTTTTAGAATTCTTTGGTTACTAGAGGAAATTAAACAACCTTATCAACTGAAGTGCTATTACCGAGATGCAACCACACATTTGGCGCCAGAGTCACTAAAGCGTATTCACCCACTCGGTAAATCGCCCGTGCTTGAGTGGGATGGCAAAGTGATCATCGAATCAGGCGCAATGATTGAGTTACTCATTCAAAAATTTGCGCCTCATTTGGCACCCGATTTGAATGATCTCGCCTATGCAGATTATTTACAGTGGATTCATTTCTCTGAAAGTTCTGCAATGGTGCCTTATCTATTAAAAGTATTTAATTCGGTCGAAACTCAACGTGGGACTAAATTAGTATTTTTAGATCAGTATGCACAAGCTGAATTTGATAAGGTTTTTGGCTTTATCAATGAGTATTTGCAAGATAAATCATTTTTAGTCGCTGATCGTTTAACAGGCGCTGACTTTATGATGGGTTTTGTTTTAAATGGTCTGATTCACAGCATGCAGCAAGCAGCAAACTACCCGCAAATTCAACGTTATGTTGAAGGTTTAACGGCGCTTGCGAGCTGGAAATCTGCTGTCGAAATCGAATCTGCCGATTCAAGTCAATCTTGATTACTGCCTACTAGCGCAAGTGCTTCTCGCACTGGTTTAAATGAACGCCGATGGCTATCAATCGCACCATGTTGCATCAGCGCTGCAACATGTGCCGCCGTCGGATAGCCTTTATGCTTCGCAAAACCATACTGGGGATGGATTGCATCTAATGCCTCAAGCTGACGATCACGCGTGACCTTCGCCAAAATACTCGCTGCACCAATGC
>CAYJUB010000382.1:0-3155 GCA_964373145.1 uncultured Moraxellaceae bacterium | reverse complement strand
CTCTCAAAACAGACCGCGAATTATAAGGAAGTCGGGTTGACTTGACAACCGTTTTTGGCGTTAAACCCATATTTCTTTTGTGATAAGTCGAACTATCTAGCATTCACAAGGGTCTAGGAGACGTTATACTGTGATTATTCCGCTAGATATCACGCGATGGACATCCGATGAGCACAGCCGCATTACCCCTTTATCTGACCACAGGCGAACCTGCGGGCATTGGCATTGATATTACCTTGGCTTTGGCGAAATTATTGCCAGAACAAGGTATTACCCGTCCAGTGATTGTACTTGCTGATCCTGCGCTCATGTTGCGCCGTGCGCGTAAATTGGGTTTAGAGGTCAATCTGATTGATTATATGGGGCAGGAAACGGCTGCGCCAGCGGGGAGTCTTTATATTCGTCCTGTACCGCTGCGTGTGTCGGTGGTTGATGGTCAGTTGAATCCGCTGAATGCGCCGTATGTGCTGGAGCAGTTATCGGTTGCGGCGGATGCGTGTTTGAATGGGCGAGTGGCTGGCGTGGTGACTGCGCCTGTGCAGAAATCGGTGATTAATGAAGCGGGTATCGCGTTCTGTGGTCATACCGAGTTTTTTCAAGAAAAAGCGAAGGTTGATAAAGTCGTGATGATGTTGGCGACACCGACTTTGCGCGTGGCGTTGGCGACGACGCATTTGCCGCTGCGTGCTGTGCCTGATGCGATTACGCCTGAATTGTTGACGCAAGTTTTAACGATTTTAATTCACGATTTGCGTACCAAGTTTGCGATTGAACATCCAAAGGTTCTGGTGTGTGGTCTGAATCCACATGCGGGTGAGGGGGGATATTTGGGTCGTGAGGAAATTGAGGTGATTGAGCCTGTACTTGCGCAGTTTCGGGCGCAAGGCGTGGATGTCGGTCATGCGTTGCCTGCGGATACGTTGTTTACGCCGCGTTTGCTCGATGGCGCGGATGCGGTGTTGGCGATGTATCACGATCAGGGTTTGCCTGTGTTGAAGGCGTTGGGTTTTGGTGAGGCGGTGAATATTACGTTGGGTTTACCGTTTATTCGGACTTCTGTCGATCATGGGACTGCGTTGGATTTGGCGGGGACTGGACGTGCGGAAGCAGGGAGTTTGGTGGTGGCGGTGAAGTTGGCGGATGAGTTGGCGAGTCGGAAGGCACTAATACAATAATTTGTTTTAATGGGCATTTGGGCCAAAAAATTTATTTATGCTTGTACTACTGGTATTGTGACCTAATGAATGTTGATTATTTAAGTTGTTTTGCTACATAAAAATAGGAAGCAATATGGGCTGGATTATTGTTAAAAAATGCTTAGGATTTATATTGGGATTTATACTTCTGAGTAGTATTTACTATTGGACGGATTACAGTCCTTATTTTGTTACGTGTCTTTTTTGTATTCAATTAGCATTCATTAACCTTTTGATCTGGAACATAGAAAAAATAGAAAATAGCATGAATGATGACAGGAATCGAAGGGAAAGAGAGTTCGAATTGGTCGTAATAAATATGAATAAAGAAAAGGAGAAGATGCTCCAAATTTTACAGAGTAGGTATGAAAACTTGGAGAAACAGATTCGTGAACAAAGTAGGCGTATAACTGAGCTAGATAATTTTACTTCAATGACTACAACTAAGTTTTTTAATGATAAAACAGATAGTTGAAATTGAACTCGGAATGGAATTGCTAAACCAAATCACAATCATAAAGTTTAAACAAAGAATCATTGGTCAAATCTAATCTGACAGATACCTGTGCAAAACTGGTGACTGTCAGATCAGGTCTGAGCTACTACACTTAAACAACTAAAACTGTTTTAATTAAATGCATTGTTGGGCTTCCTTCGTCAGCACCAACCTACACATTCGTACAACTTACACGCGTTGTACATGCCACAGAAAAAAGCATGACAAATTAACGATAAAGTGTAACCCTCTTAGAATCCATTACAGTTGCACATCACATTTGAGCCACGTATTAAGGAGAACAAAGGCTGGTGCATTGCCCCCTACAGTAATCCCTAGCTGACGAAGTGCTTAAACTAGTGCAAGACCAATTACAATTGGCGATTCGCTCTCTGCATTGCCCACTAGCTCTGTCTATCTGTTTAGAACGCGCAGTATTAGCATCATCATCACGCTTGCTAGCACTGAGTTGGTCGCTTGCTTTCACTGCCCATGCGCTGTTTGGATATTTATCAATTAAATGTTCATAAATTTCTTGCGCTTTGCCTAAATCTCCATTACGTGCATATTTACCCGCCGCCAAATACATCAATTGCGGATTTTTATTGTTTAAAACAGATTGATACTGTGTCAACTCTGCTTTTCCTCGACGTTCTTGCTCTAATTTTTCTCTAGCAATTTGCTTATCTTGCTCGGTTTTACGCTTTTCTTCCTCGGCCTTAGCATCGACAGCTTTCTTGACATATGATGCTACATCATAAGTTTTATATTCTTTCTCATATTCAGAAACAATCAAACTACTCGAATCATGATCACTCCGTACAAAATGCGCGCCCAATTCTACACTACGAGAGTAGCTACTAATTTCGGCTGTTTCAAAGTCAGCTTGCCACACTCTAGGAGTCTTATCAACACCATCCTCCCACCAGCCTTTGCCATATTTTTTTTCGTCAGGATCAATATTAACCCCCTTACGAGAGGTGCTTGACCAATAACTACTTATTTTGCCGTTTTTGTCACGCAATTGATTGGCAAGCATACTACTTACGGCATAATACTGATCAAATGAGTTTGCGTCACAGGCATGATCATTATCTCCTAAAACACTTCTTAACTCCTTAGCTGTAGGCAAACGCCAATCATTTCTACCTAAAAATCGACTATCTTTTGCGGCTTGCATCGCATAAAACCAATTCATTTTCTTTACACTACCTTTGCAGGACGTACCACTCCACACGCTACCATCGGAACAACGCATCCAAATCAAATTATTGCGGGGGTCTGTAATTGTGCCATCGCCATTATCGATGAAACCATCAAAAAACTTACATGCACTGTTATTTGGGGTAGTACTGTATTTATTAGGATCGCCTGTTATCACCTCAGCATAGGCATGCAAAGTCAAAAAATAAAAAAGAAGGGGCTGTACTAGATAAGGTTAAATTTGAGCCCATAAGCGCAGT
>CAYJUB010000381.1:0-3169 GCA_964373145.1 uncultured Moraxellaceae bacterium | reverse complement strand
TGAGTTAGCTTCATAAACATAGACTAGCACCTTTGCTAATCTAGTACAGCCCCTTTTTTATTATTTACCGCACAGAGACACTCCCTGTAAAGATCTATCAAATACTCCTTCTGCATCGTATCGGGACTTTCCTGACTCTCAGAGTCACTCTGCTGAATTTGCGAGTTCTCAGCAACTGGCATAGATTTACAATTGCAATGAGCAATTTTTAACATCAAATCAAATGCAATTCGTTCTTTACGCTCAAGGGGATGAGCATTGATTAAGTCATTCATTTTTGTTTCCTTTACGGGTTATAAGATTGATTGAACTGATCAAATGAATTGATCAGTGATAGATGTTCTGCGGGCATCATCCAATCAATTCATTGTCGGCGTCGGGGCTTCGAATCAGTAGGACGGGTAATCGAGTCTGGCGGATCAACTGTTCAGCAACACTGCCTAAAAAGAAGCGTTTGATTCCACTTCTGCCATGGGTGCCAATGACAATCAAATCAGCGTGATAATCATCCGCAATCCTTGTAATCGCAGGTGCAATATCGTTGTGACCTGAATGCTTGCCCATGTCTACCAAACAAGTTTTTATTTTGACATTGGCAATTCGCATTGCCTCACTTTCGGCATGTTCAAGAATGTTGTCAGCAATCGTTTTAAATTGCGCATGCGCTTCGTCAAAGTTGAACGCGTTTGTGTATGGCGTGCCATAGCTTTGTAAAGGGTTATCGAGCACCGCAACCGCTATGATTTTAGTGGTGCTCGTGGCTAATTTGAGTGCTTCACGAAAAGCATGATCCGCAGTCGAACTTCCATCTATAGCGACGACAATATTTTTGTACATGGTGTACCTCCGAGCCTTGCATGAGTTGATCATTTGTAAGACCGCTAAACCTCCACGGATCATTGTGATGCTACGCTAAGCATTAAGATTGGTATTGACCTAGATCAAAGCATTGTCTCTTTGTGCAAAAGTCATCAAGAAGAGCGCTGAGCAGTTTTATAAGATTTGTCATCCAAGAAACTTTATAAAACTAAAAGAACTGCAAAAAATCATTTTTATGATTGGTTTTTTATATCCTCCTGTCTGCGTGATAGCGCGCAGAAAGTGTTTAACATTTGACGCTTTAATGTATGCCATGCTGTTTTATCCGCGATACAGATCAATAAAATTCATATCGAGATTGAGTAAATTCTGTTATCAAAAGACTTAAGCTGTTGTGCACGTAGATAGTGATAGTTCACGTTGCTGATATGTTTCTAACGCGACTTGACTGCTAGCATGATCATCAATTTGGAGCATCTTATTATCATTTTTTTGGAGTATGGACTTCTTCTTCATTGTCTGCATTTTGATAATCAAAGCTGATCACCTAAAACAAGAATAACGATCTTCATCGGTTGATGTATGTACGTTGTCGCGCATACAAGCATGAATTTATGTTAATAAAATAATAGAGTTAACATATCTTGCAGGCCAAGCGCTTTAAATGTACAGCCAACAGTAAGCACAATCAGCCATTGCTACGATAACGTACCAATAGAAAGCTTTTAGGACATCTTAAAAACCGAGCTGATTCATCAGAAGAATGAAGAGCATAGACTTTAAGTAAACGTAGAAATTGTGGAATGCATCGAGATAATTGATAATCACATGTGTCGGTATAAAGAATTAGGTAACATCGACACTCGTTGAAGCATTGAGCAAATATTTGCGGATAGCAGCGTCATCACTCCCTTCAAAAAATATCATTCAAACTCGATATGGGAGGGCAGTATCATTGTTGTTTGATTAACCATCTGAATGATGAGGCTTCACAAATTAACAATAAAACTGAGGATTTAGAAGGTGTATTCAACCAGCTCTAGAGTTCAATTGAGGGAAATATGAGATTTATTGCATTGATGCTGATTCGATTGTACCAGCGGTTTCTTTCACCGATAAAGGGCTACTCATGCGCTTACCGAGTGTATACAGGTCAGGAAAGCTGTTCGGCATACGGATATCAGGTAATTGCTCGCCATGGGGTTGTGACTGGCTATCAGTTGATTCGACGTCGGATGGACAAATGTACGCATGTTTTTGAATTAAATCGCAGCACTCAAATTACAACATATCCTACTTCACGGTTTGAATCGGGCTATTGCGATGGTGGGTGTGACGGTGATTGTGACGCGAAAGATTGTCTTGGTGCTTGTGATCTAGTCGATTCTTGTGATTTTAGTTCGAATGAAAAAAAATCTAAACGCAAAAAATATAAACCAATGCCTACAAAGATTTAAAGAAGAAAGTTACCCCCAATGCCTGCGGGTAAGCATGTGGATAAGTTGATGTGGAACACGTGGAACTCATGCCTATATTGAGGATTGTGTAAGTGGTTGATTTATAGCCGAGTTATTTTTGTCAGAAATAAAAAAGCATATTATCATAAGATGTAGGTGATTTTTTGAGCATCTGCGATATAATTAATCTGTGTGCTGGTTGCTCTATAAAGCATTAAAAAAAAGATTCCCAAAGATTCAGTCTGAAAAATATTCAATACAATTTATGCGTTTAGAAACAAATAAATATCGATTGCATGGTGGCGCTAGCGATGATTTTTATCATTCGCATGTTATCGCGCAATAATGCTATATTGACTATAATCACTCATAGGTCTATTTTTGCAGCAATAGGCTCTACCAGGATGGGGTATAAAAATGACAGATCATGTGATCAATGAGACGGATACAGTAAAACTAGAAATAACTTGGCGTATCTCAGGTACCACTACGACGACAAAGTATTCAATTTCTGGATCAGAGCTCAGAAATGCTGCTTGGGGGTTGGACTATCTGATTGGTACTTGGATTGATAAAACCAGTAATGAAATCCATTTAAATGGATTGGCTGATAACACGCCCATTCTGATTTTTAAATATCTGCGTGAAATGCTCGAACAAGCGTTTATTCAAAGTCTTGAAACTGAATTAACAATGAAAATTGATAAAGAGCATTTGATTAATGTAAAAATTGACATTGAAACAGGCGGATCTGATCGGATTTTTGTTGAATAATCAGTAGATATGATCTTTTAAGCGTATGCTTTAACAAAGATAATTCAAAAACTCGCACAACATGCGGGTTTTTTTATGCAAAAAATAGATGAAGTTTTATGAAGGACGTTAGCCTGAAG
>CAYJUB010000380.1:0-3174 GCA_964373145.1 uncultured Moraxellaceae bacterium | reverse complement strand
CAATGCCAAAAAAGGCATCATCATGACCTCTGAACCCGCACCACCTCATCCCCCTTCGGATTGGGAAATTAAAAAGATTCAAAAAACTGCTGATAATCATGATCGCTACTGGTTACTTCGCTCTTCAGAGCAGTGGCTTTGCTGGAAATGCTCAACCAGCTTAGATTTCTTTTTGAGAGGTCCAGTTTCACACCGTGTGAAAGGAACCCCCACCTTTACGCCGATGACCATCCCTAAGCTACCCCAATTCCTACAAAATGAATTACAAGGATTTAGATCATGATGAGCTATCGTGATGAGACATTCACCGAGCAATATGCTCAAGAAAGCTTGCCATCCTTATTTCTAAAGCAAACGGCAAATATTGATCACCATCATGGGCAATTGATGACGGTTCAAGCCCATCCCGTGACAATGACACAGACTCTTGAAGCCGCCCAGCAAACCCTGCTGATCGCAACAGCAAAACTTGCTGACTCATCCATCGATACCTTGCAAAGAATAGCCAACCGAGGCGTCAGGATTTATTTAGTCTTGGGTGCAGATGAATACAATCGCCGCGCAATTGATGCACTCATGGGACGCTGTTTAATCCGGACGGGCATTGCCCAGCAAGGTACGCTGATCTTGACTGATCATCAATCTAGCATAGAGCAGGGTTGCGTTCTTTCAGCACAACTGGATAATTCGCATACACGATTAAAATTATCATCGAGTCAAATTCAGGATTACTATCGCTTGTTTTGTCATCTGTTTTGGCATCTGGCGCAAAATGAATACATCCAAGGCATGCAAGCGGATCATAAAACAGAAGACTCTCCTGAAGGTCTTGTGGAGCTAAATCATCAAGATATACTGCCACAAAAAATAACGCATCTCGTGGCTGAAACTTGGGATCAAACGGGCATTGCTAACCTTGCGCAACCTGAACAATTCTCCGAGTTGGTGAATCAACAAAAAGGGCAGAGAATCTTGCTGAGTACAGCTCACATTCAAGGGGATGTGATTGCTCAATTAGAGCAAATCTGCACCACATTGGCCTTAACCGATGCAACACACTTACCTTCGCTCATTTCTACTGAAGCCTGTAAAACGATCTTATTGCCTCAAAACTCAGAAAAAGATGAAGTCAATTGGTGCGTCAATCTTAATCCAGAGCAACATAGCGAAGCAAAGCTGGCTCTGGCTAATTGGCACATGAATGCTGACTGGCAAATGAAAACAAAACCGAGGATTTCTGAAATTCTTGGCAAATTTAGATTGTTGACCCAAGCCGATCAGGTGCTTGAATGCTTAGCCAATAGAACCGTCAATGTGCCAGAAATACACACTGCAACGATGGACGACTTTTTTAACATACCTGTACATGAATTGGCTAAGGATCATTGCGGCAGCAACTTAACCCAGTTGGCGCATGAGATTCACTATCAAGTCCGTATCCATCCGCCATACTTACCTGACAATGCCGCGCTAGACCCGCTCTATCAACACTGGCGCACTGCCAAGGAGAGCTGGCAACAGCATATTCAGGAGCAGCACAGCAAAATTGACCTAATTGCCAAAGAACATGCAGCCATTAGTGACAGCTTGAAAACACGTATCCGAGGACTACTTACAGAGCAACAAACAAGCCTTAAGGGACTCACGCATAGAATAGCGACCTTAAGCCAGTGGACGCCAGAAGATCAATCCAGCGATATTCGCGCGGCACAGTTGCTAGAATTACAGGATATCGCGGCTGCTACCCAGACAATGTCCGCAGAACTAGACCTCGAAGTCGCCAAAGCTGCCGCAGAGGAAAAATGGCTGAAAGACAAAAAAGACACTGAACAAGAGATTGAGACTTTAGCCATAAAAGAACTGGAATTACAGGATCAAGTCGATCAACTCAAGTCAAGGCATTCGCAAAACCAACACGAGTTTTGGCAAAACCTGCACGATCAGATTAAGGCATCAATGGACAAAAAAACTGAAGGCGCTAAAGATCATCCCAAGCAAATCATTGAGAAACTCAATGATTTAAAGGATGAAAATGAGTTAAAAAATTGGAGTAAAGCCCCCGAAATTCCAAAATCAGTTAAAAATGATATTCAAGTGAAATTGAGCCAACGTTATGAGGCATTCGATAAGAAAGCGCAGCGCGAATTAAAAGAGCTCACTGATCCGCTGAATAAAGCTAAATCTGAACTAAGCCGCTTACAGAGCTATCAGCTTAAAATTGGCGAGACTTTTATATACCAAGCTAAGCAAACAGGCTCAAATGATGCGGCAAAAGCGCCCTCAACACCGAGAGGAATCAATTGGCCATCTGAAGAACTTCCTCGGGAGTTATTCAAGTTACACAAGGATAAAATACAGCGCTGGCTCGTTATGTCCGAACCTGCCGACTTTGCACAAGCGCAATTAGATGCCCATCGTTTAAAGGCAAAAATCTGTGTAAGCAAGAAAGCATCTTGACTGCATTAAATTTTGAAAAGCGTAATGCAATGCGTCAATACTTTTACTTTTTGTGCTAAAAACACTCTTAAAAATGGATGCTCATTGAGGCAAGGGTAGAGATTTAAATTTTAAGTGAGCCGAATAAATTAACTATTCGGCTCACAATTTTAATTCCTTCTATTCAAGTCCCAAAGCTGTTTTACTATTCACCTAAATAATTTGAGCTCTTGGATTTTCCTTTTTTCAAAGTGCCCACAAGAATTAGTAGAAACTATTAAAGGAGTAGAAAAAAGAATATGAATCTAATTGAGACAAACTCTTCAGCCGATATTGTGATTGAGACAACAAATAGTAAAGTTCGCACATTTCTTTATGAACTAGCCGAAGGCACAAGTAATTACCGCAGCCTACATAGTTTAACCGAGCAGGTAGAACATCAGTATCATGGTCGTTTCATTATCGAGCTGATTCAGAATGCGCATGATGCCCTTTTCTCATCTAACGACAATGGTCAATCACCTGCTCGAATCGAGATCACACTAAAGGATGAAGGTGAATTTGGAACGCTTTACGTTGCGAATGATGGAAAACCATTTTCTCGTTCCAATTTCAACAGTTTATCTCAATTAGGTCAAAGCGATAAAAACCCACAAGAGTCAATTGGTAACAAAGGCATTGGCTTTCGCAGCGTTCTTGAAATTACCCACTCTCCAGAAATCTACTCTCGAAGTTGTT
>CAYJUB010000379.1:0-3176 GCA_964373145.1 uncultured Moraxellaceae bacterium | reverse complement strand
TCAATCTCAGCAGCATGTTCTGCATTATATTGCTCAACATGAGTATTTAAACTTGCCGCAAGTTCTTCATTGCTAATTGAAAATGGCGGAATGTACAATCCTGTACCTGTAATGCGAATACTCATATCAGACCTCGTTAACGATTTATTTGCGCAACTCATTTGCAAGCCGCAAAATTAAAACTACTAATAAAAAACAAATACTCAACCAGCAAAACTAGAAGATGACAATCGAATGAAAATGTCCGCTTTGCAAGAAATTGTTACAACTGCACATTACCCTCTAGTTTCCACCGCTTGCCAGAGTTTGTCCAGTCTTGTTGGTGATACAGGCGTACGTGTTTTCATCTGTTGAGCGAATAAAGAAATTCTCAACTCCTCTAATAACCAACGAAATTCAGCCAATTTTGCCTCGCTGTCACGACCTTTTAAGCGCTGCATAAAAGGCGATAACACTTTGACGCTGTCATTATCCTTACTCAAACTATTCGGCAAACGCTCCAAACGAAGTTCCAGTGCTTTCAAATAACGTGGATATTGACGCCAATGCTCAGTATCAATCCGATAAACAAAATCATCCAAATGCAGCGCATCCAATTGATCTTCGACATCGTCAATATTTCGGCCAAAAACGTTCTGATCCAAGGTCAATAGTTGACGACGTATCGCTTGCCAAGAAACAAAAATCTCGGTCAATTCTTTCAACACTTGCTGTCCAGTCGCTAGAAACTTCGGCTTATCTTTCGACAGCAAGGCTTCAAACTCTGCGTTATTCATGGGCAATGATTGAAAAGTTGCATCGAGTGTTGCGCGAATGAGTAAATTTTCTAAAGCGGCCTGATTACCTAGCGGCGCAAAAGTCAGAATCAATGCTTTTGGCAATTGTTTCTTCAGTTGCTTGGCTAATTCCGTTACTTGTAACGATAATAAATGCAATACACCTTGGCGGTGTGCCTCACGCGCTGTTTTTTCATCGGTAAAAATTTGAATAGAAATAGTGCTTTCAGTCGTTTTACCATTACTAGGTACTAACGCTTGATACTGGCTGACTTCTAAACCTGAAATCATCCGTTTACTTTCAAAGTTGAAACGCTCTGGGAAAGAAGTCATTGCACCTGACTTATCTTGTTGCGTACCAGCCAGCGGTGTCGTCGTCTGATTCTTACATTTAACTAATAACTCAGCCACATCACGACCTTTGGCAATGACTTGCTTACGTTCGTTCATCACTTCGATCAATGGGCGTAAAAATAAAGGAATCGTTGTGAAATCAAAGCTATCCACGCGAATGTCATGCATATTCAATACACGAACAATTTCATGGGTAATACTAAAACCCGACTGGATATTGAGATCATCATAAATACGATCGGCAGTATCAGGAATCGGCACCAATTTACGGCGTTGTTCTTTCGGCAATGACTTAAGTAACGCCTCCACCAAATCAAAACGCCAGCCCTGAATTCCCCACGACAATGCATTGGCATCCAACTGTGGCAAGGCTTGCACGGGAATGGTCAGAATCGCGCCGTCGTCATCGCCCGCTGGATTAAACACATAACGCGTTGGCAAGGTCAGTTTACCAACCTGAAAACGTTCAGGAAATGCATCGGTATCAGGCACCGAATCCGCGAGAATATCAGCTTCAGTGAGATACAAAAACTTAGGCTTAGTCTTCTCGACTTCACCGCGCCAATCCTCAAATGCACGGCGGCTCGCGATCTCTTCTGGTACACGCGTTTGATAAAACGTATACAACGTCTCTTCATCGACCAACAAATCACGGCGGCGCAGCTTATCCTCGACGCGTTGTACGTCTTCGAGCATTTGCACGTTGTGCTTTAGGAATGGCGGCGTTACGCCCAATTCTGCTGTGACCAAGCCATCACGCAAAAAGATTTCATGCGATTCAAGTTGGTTAATTTTTTCGTAATTGACCAATTGACGCGCTTGAATGATTAAGCCAAATAAGGAGATCTGAGCATAAGCATTCACCAGACCCGGTTTCTTCGCCCAATGCGGCTCAAAGTAATGATATTTCAGCAATCCACGCGCTGCAGAAATAATCCATTCAGGCTCAATCTTGGCAAGCTGACGCATGAACACTTGGCTGGTTTCGACAATTTCAAACGACATCACCCAAGCCGCATTGGCACGATTCAAGGTACTTGAAGGAAAAATGCGTGTCTTTTGCTGGCGAACTGCCATGTATTCGTTTTTCTGATCGGTCTTTTGCGCAACAAAAGACAGTAATCCCGTGAGCAATGCGCGATGCAAATTTTCATAATTAGCTGGGCGTACATAGCCATCTGGATCAGGAATAACAACGGCTTGTTTTGTGTTACTTGTAACGTATTTATTGATTTTCTCATCGAAAATCTTGGTTTCATTAAATGAAAGTTTTAGCTGTTCCGCCAATTCCAATAATTGCTTATGCGTCTGCTTCCATTCGCGAATGCGTAACCAGCTTAAATAATGCTGTTTGGCAAAATTACGGCGTTGATTCTCGGTCAACTCACCCTTCTGTTCTGCTAAGACTTTCCACAGTTTGGTATAGAACAAAAAGTCAGAATCTTTTTCCTTAAACAGCGCATGTTTTTGATCTGCTTGGGTTTGTTTATCGGCTGGACGTTCGCGTGGGTCTTGTACGGACAACGCACTGACAATAATTAGCGTGTCATGTAACACTCCGAAGTGCGAACCTGCCAAAATCATCCGTGACAAACGCGGATCAATCGGCATTTTTGCCATTTGCAGACCAATTGGTGTCAGCGCCTTCTCGCCTTCAACCAATGCACCGAGCTCAACAAGCAACTTTGTTCCATCATTGACCAAACGATAATCTGGCGGTTCAATAAACTCAAAATCATCAAACGTGCCAAGCCCAAGGTTTGCCATTTGCAGCAATACTGACGCGAGATTGGTACGACGAATTTCAGGTTCAGTAAATTCAGGCCGACCCAAGAAATCTTGTTCGCTGTACAAACGAATACACACACCCGCCGCAATACGTCCACAACGCCCTTTGCGCTGATTTGCAGCGGCTTGGCTAATCGCTTCAATCGGCAAACGCTGCACGCGCGAACGATAGGAATAGCGCGATATCCGCGCAAAACCAGAATCAATCACATAATGAATATTCGGAACGGTCAACGCCGTTTCAGCGACGTTGGTGGC
>CAYJUB010000378.1:0-3181 GCA_964373145.1 uncultured Moraxellaceae bacterium | reverse complement strand
TGGAAAAAAGCGAACAAATCGTTGAGCAGCTCGTACGTCCAACAGGGTTGATTGATCCTGAAATTGAGATTCGTCCTGTGTTGACGCAGGTCGATGATGTGTTGTCCGAAATCAATTTGCGCGCTGCTAAAAATGAGCGTGTGCTCGTCACAACATTGACCAAGCGCATGTCGGAAGACCTCACCAGTTATCTCAAAGAATACGGCGTGAAAGTCGCGTATTTGCATTCGGATATTGATACGGTTGAGCGGACGAAGATCATTCATGATTTACGCATGGGCGTGCATGATGTGTTGATCGGCATTAACTTGCTGCGTGAAGGTTTGGATATGCCCGAAGTGTCTTTGGTTGCGATTCTGGATGCGGACAAAGAAGGCTTTTTGCGCTCTGAACGTGCGCTGATTCAGACCATTGGACGTGCTGCGCGACATTTGAATGGTAAAGCGATTTTGTACGCAGATCGGATTACGCCATCCATGCAACGAGCAATTGATGAGACGGATCGTCGTCGTGCTAAGCAAGTGGCTTTTAACCTTGAACATGGCATTACGCCGCGAAGTGCGATACGGCAAACGCTGCGTGATATTAACGTCCAAGAAGCGATTTATGATCCTGATGACACCAGCGTTTTACAACCGACGCCGAGTGATATTGACGAACATTTGTTGCGTGATCCGAAGTTGTTAGCCAAGCATATTCAGCAGCTTGAAAAAGCAATGCATGAAAAATCTAAGCAGCTTCAGTTTGAACAGGCGGCGCGGATACGGGATGAAGTGAAGAAGCTGAAGGCGCATTTGTTGTCAGTTTAATGGCGCGATTGAACTGAGGATTGTCGATACGAGATGACGCTCAGAACACTACGCTAATTACGATATATTACGGATGAAACAGACGATTTTTGCTAGTCTAACGAGACTCCATTGCTTATCGATGATCAAAAAATGAAAACATCTCGGGTACTTTTAGGTGGTTTGGTCATCACCTTGATGATGCCTGCTTTTGCTGATGACACGGACAGTCAGCATCGAGGGCAGGGTAAGCGTGATGGTAATGCAAGGCAGCAGAACACAACGACTCAGCCTTCAGTCGAGATTAGACGTTCTCCCAACTCGTTTATGGGTTTTAAAAGCATTCCAATTGTTGTTCCGAGGACGAATACTCAAAGCAATACTCAAGTGAATGTTCAGCGTCCGCAACCGCCAATTCAGAATGAACCTGTCGGTAATCGCCGTGATCGTGATAGAGACGGACGAGAACAAAGCCGCCGCTACTATGCCAATACTGATTATGCAAATCCTGACCGAAATCGGAACGTGAACACGGGTATTGGTAGTGATGGCTATATTCGCAACAATGATCCCAATCTAACCAGTCGCGGATATGTTCGCACAAATAACTCAAATTTATCGAGTGATGGTTATATTCGGACGTATCAAAATCGCAATATTAATGATGGCAACTCTCGTGGTCGCTATATCCGTGATCAGGATAATAGAGGCTGGCGAGGTTCTGACCGAGTCATTACTCAATATCGGATGCCTTATCGTCAAGGTTATTCAGACCGTTACCGTGTGCACTATACGCGGGGATGGCCGAGTAACTATGGTTGGCGTTCGCATGGTTGGACGGTGAATTATCGGGAAGCTGATCCGTATTGGTTTGCGCTGATTACCAGTATCGCGCTAGCGCAAGCATGGTCAGATCCCGAAGTGGCGCAAGCGATTAATGATGACCATTTAAGGCAGCAGCTCATTTATGATGAAGATATTCGTCAGCAAATGATTGCATCGGGTTATCCGCCTGATCAGATTTATTACGGCGATGATTATGATGATCAATATGACAATCCATACGATTTGAATTCGACTTATCCACTACAAAATCCGACGACATACTATCCGCCTGCAAGTAGCAATCCGAATTCGCCGCTCTACAATGGCGCGCCGCTTGCGTCAGGTGATCAAGTTGCAAATCGTAATGCCAATCAGAATGTATTGTTTTTTTGCAATGCTGGTAATAAACAACAAACCGCTGAGGCATTTAAACAAGTTCAGTCCATTGATGTCAGTGTTTGGAAAACGATTGAAAGTTATAATAAATGTCGATCATGGGCGGCTACACCTTAAGTGATGCCAGATTCCACTCACCCATCCACGCGACCTGATGTCACTATGCAATTCACGATTGAAGTGGTCGAGTCGATGCGTCACGTTCCCGACAATTTCTGGTCAAGCCAAAGCACGCCATTTATGCAGCGTGCGTTTTGGTTGGCGCTAGAGGAGAGTGGGGCAATTGGTGCGCAAGCAGGTTGGTTTGGTCAACATTTGATGTTGTATCGTGAAGATCAACTGGTCGCTGTTTTACCTTTATTTGTCAAAACCCATAATCGCGGCGAATACGTATTCGATCATGCGTGGGCGCAGGCATATGCGCGGCATGGTTTGGATTATCATCCGCGCTTGGTGACGAGCGTGCCTTTTACACCTGTGACGGGTTCTCGGATATTGCTGGCTAATGATGTTTCACTTGCAGATGTTTTACCGATGCTATTACATGGCGTTCAATCGTTAGCAAAGAAATTTGGCGCATCGTCGTGGCATGGTTTGTTTTTGGATTCTAAATTTTTACAAGCTTATCAAGACGCGACTTTATCCGATTCTAAAACGCCAAAACTTGCTGAACGTATCAATGTCCAATTCCTTTGGGAAAATAAAGACTATTCCAATTTCTCGGCTTTCTTAGATGTACTCACCGCAAAACGCCGAAAGAGCATTCGTGTTGAACGTGAAAAAGTCGCCGCGCAAGGCATTACGTGTCATTGGCTTGAAGGTCATGCGATTAGCCAAGACGACTGGCAATTCTTTTATCAATGTTATCAAAACACCTATCATATTCGCGGTCAGAAGCCTTATTTGACGCTTGAGTTTTTTTCTCAATTGGGCGCAACGATGTCTGATTCATTAGCGTTAGTGATTGCCCAAGATGCCAATCAAAATCCGATTGCTGCTGCATTGTTTTTTAAAGATGAGCAGACCTTATATGGGCGTTATTGGGGTGCGACTTGTGATGTGGATTGTTTGCATTTTGAGGTGTGTTATTACCAAGGCATTGAGTATGCAATTCAGCATAGTTTACGTTGGTTTGATCCCGGAACGCAGGGTGAACATAAGTTGATTCGGGG
>CAYJUB010000377.1:0-3204 GCA_964373145.1 uncultured Moraxellaceae bacterium | reverse complement strand
TGCCTAATGTGGAATTGTTAGATGCGGTGATGCGCCCAAGTGCCACGTTCAACGCGGCAATTGCATCCGTGCTCAACTGAGGTCTGCGCATATATTATCAATGTCAGTGTTTGCTTGAATTTCGAGCCTAACT
Source organism: uncultured Moraxellaceae bacterium (assembly GCA_964373145.1). GTDB lineage: Bacteria > Pseudomonadota > Gammaproteobacteria > Pseudomonadales > Moraxellaceae > Aquirhabdus. Next base: position 3,071 of record CAYJUB010000377.1, on the reverse strand, counting down.
TAGCCCTGCAAATTAGCAGGGCTTTGGTTTTCGGTAATGCAGCAGATCAAGCGAAGGCGTTGCCTGAGTTGCTGCAGAGCTTAGGTTAATTAAGTACAAACGGTGCATCGTCAAACCATGCGATGCGCCAAATAAAATAATATGTGAGACATGAATGGACACGTTAAAAAATAGAATTCTTGAAGGAATGTTAGATTTCATTAAAGGCGATGAAGCTGCTGATTACACTGCATCAGATGTTGCTGAATGTGGTAACGATTTATCAGAATTTTTGAATAACTTAAAAACTGAAAATATTAACCATGATTCCGCTTTGAATCATGTCAAAAATCTTGTGCTCAAATTAAATGCACTGAATGATCGCTGCGGAGGTTCTCTTATCGAAACAGATCAAAGAGAAGATATTTGCGAGCTGATCGATTCTTCATTAACCCAAGCGCACGTTCCATTTGAAGACGATGTCACCGAAGAGTGGCGTGAGTGGTAAGCGAAACTAAAAAAGTCAGGTTACTCTCGCGTAACTGACCTTTTTTATTAAAACTCTCAAACTCAATGCGCATTAATACTCTGCACAACCAATTTCACACCCAACGACTGGCACACACGACTAATCGTATCGAAACGTGGACTTGCATTTGGGCGTAGGGCTTTATACAAAGCCTCACGAGTCAATCCCGCAGATTTAGCAACTTCTGTCATGCCTTTCGCTTTTGCAATGACGCCAAGCGCATGAGCAAGCTCCGCAGGATCATTTTCCTCAAGTACCAAATTCAAATAAATCGCAATATCTTCTTCAGATTTAAGTGCCTCTGCCATATCAAAGGTTGGTAGTTCGGATATTTTATACATCATTTAATCCTCCATAAGTTTAGACAACGCAATCGCTTTGGCGATGTCACTCTGCTGGGTTGATTTATCGCCACCGCCTAACATCACAATCACAACATCACCATGCTGTATGTAATACATACGCCAGCCAGCACCAAAAAACTCTCGCATTTCCCACACTTCATCACCAATTGATTTAACGTCGCCAAAGTTACCACGCTCTACCTTGTCCAAGCGGCGCTCAAGACGAATACGCGTAACGTTATCTTTGATTCCGTTAATCCATTTCTCAAATTCAGGCGTGCGTTTTATTATTATCATAAACAAATTGTATTCGTTCGATTACACGAATACAAGGTGTTTAAAGTGTTATCAAACGAAGATTAGCAATATTTGCAACCGCATTAAAAAAGGTCAGCTTACTTTCGTAACTGACCTTTTTTATTGAAACTAAAGAAAACCTACTTCGACAATTTCTCAAGCAAAATCGCCTGCGCCATATGCGGTTCTTGACCTTCTTTCAATTGGACACGATTCCAAACACCGTGTTTATCGAGTTCCCAAGCCTGTTGATTATCATCTAAATAATTCTGCAAACCTTGTTGAATGATGCGACGGCGCAAATGACCATTATCAATCGGAAAACAGACTTCAACACGCGAGAATAAATTACGATCCATCCAGTCGGCACTGGAACAATACACACGAGACTCACCACCATTCGCAAAGTAAAACACGCGAGTATGTTCAAGAAAACGACCGACGATAGAACGCACAGTAATATTTTCAGATAAACCTTTCACTTGCGGACGCAAGCAGCAAGTTGAGCGAATAATCAGTTCGACCTTCACGCCTGCATTCGACGCCTTATACAACGCATCAATCAAATGACGTTCCGTCAGCGCATTCACTTTGACGATGATATGCCCGCCCTTACCAGCCTTCGCAAATTCAATTTCTTCATTGATATATGCAATCAACTGGGTGTGTAAGGTAAATGGTGCATGCAGCAATTTTTGCAACTTCGCGGCTTTGCCCATCCCTGTCAATTCTTGGAAAATCTTATGCACATCTTCCGATAACTGTGGATTCGCAGACAACAGACCATAATCGGTGTACATCCGCGCATTACCCGCATGATAGTTCCCCGTGCCTAAATGCACATAACGGGTCAATTTATCGCCTTCACGGCGCACGACCAAAATCATCTTCGCGTGGGTTTTATAACCGACGATGCCGTATACCACGACTGCACCTGCTTCTTGCAGAATATTCGCTACTTCCATGTTCGACTCTTCATCGAAACGCGCACGTAACTCGATGATTGCCGTCACTTCTTTGCCTTGGCGCGCCGCATCCGCAAGAATCTGCACAATCTCAGAATCCGCGCCACTGCGATACAAGGTTTGTTTGATCGCAAGCACTTGGGGATCACGCGCCGCTTCACGCAGGAAGTTAATCACCGGCGCAAATGATTCAAATGGATGATGAATCAAAACGTCTTGTTTTTTGATCGTCGCAAAAATATCTTCAGAACTTCTCAATGCTGGCGGCATTGCGGGTGTGAACGATTTGTAGCGCATTTTTGGACGATTAAAATTCGACAGTAAACGCGCCAAATTGACTGGGCCATTCACTCTATAAAGCTGCGTTTGCGTTAAACCAAAACGGCGCAATAGATAATCAATAATATTATCAGGGCAATGATTGGTCACTTCTAAACGCACTGCACGGCCAAAACGGCGTGAACTCAAGCCACCTTTTAACGCTTTCGCGACATCTTCAGCATCTTCATCAAACTCGAGGTCAGCATTACGCGTCACACGGAACTGATGACAGCCTGTTGCCGACATCCCTGGGAACAACTCACTGACATGCTCGTGAATAATTGCTGACAACATCACATGATGTTCAAACCCGCCAGTCAAATGATCTGGCAAACGCACAACTCGTGGTAATGAGCGCGGCGCAGGCACGATTGCGAATTTAATATCACGACCAAACGCATCCTTACCGTCTAAAGTCACGATGAAGTTCAGGCTTTTATTCACCAGACGTGGGAACGGATGTGCAGGATCTAAGCTAATCGGCGTCAGAACAGGTAAAACTTGTTCACGGAAATATTGATGGACCCAAGTCGCTTGATCAGAGGTTAACTCTTCACGACGCAAGAAACGAATATTGGCTTCTGCCATCGCAGGCAAAACTTCTTCATTCAAAATACGATATTGACGTTCAATCGC
>CAYJUB010000376.1:0-3207 GCA_964373145.1 uncultured Moraxellaceae bacterium | reverse complement strand
GGAATCGAGGCATTACGCAATACATGCACCCACATGATCCGCGATTCGCCCAGCCCTTTCGCGCGCGCAGTACGCACATAATCCTGATTAATCTCATCTAAAACAAAAGTGCGGTACAAACGCAAACCCGGCGCAATACTCACCACCAACATAATCAGAATCGGGAGTAACGAGTAATGTAGCAAGTTCTCACCTAAACTATCGCCCCAGCCTTGCACAGGAAAAAGATTCAGCTTATAGGCAAACCAATATTGAAAAACAATGATGTAGACCAAAATACTGATCGACATACCCACTGTACACGCCACCATCACCAAACGATCGGTCAATGAGCCACGCACATACGCGACCATCAACGACAATCCGATTGCAAAGAACGTTTGGATAATGACTAATGGAATCAAGATCGTAAGCGACGGGCCTAACCGTGTCATGATCACCTGCGAGACCGACTCGCCCGTACTCCAACTCATGCCAAAATCAAACGTCAGAATCTGCTTAATAAAGATCCACAGCTGCACGTAATATGGCTGATCAATCCCCAATTCCGCGCGGATACTCGCAATCATTTCTGGATTCGGCATCTTGCCTGCCAAAATATACGCAGGATCGCCGCCAACCCAACTAAACAAAAAGAAAATCAAAAGGATAACGCCGAGCATCGTCGGAATCATTTGCCCTAATCGGCGTAGAATATAAACAGTCATTGCGATCCTTGCTGATTTTTTAATGAACTTCAACGCTTTGCTTGTCTCCTTCCCCATCAGGGGGAAGGCTGGGATGGGGGTGCTTTTGATTTTAGTATTTAAAGTCAAAAGCACCCCCTTCTAAATCTTCCCCCATCAGGGGGAAGACTTCAGAGCATTAGAAGATTTCTCTTACTTCTTCTTCCGCTGCAATTTACCAAACTTCGCTTTACCCACATAAAATGCAGGTGTCGTGCCACGAAATGCCCAGAACGGAGTCATCTCTGACGATGGGAATATATTCGGGAAGCGTGGATCGCGTTTCGATGGGCCAGCAATGGTCTTTTCTTGCACCATCGAAATGTATTGATCAATCGAGTTTTCCAGCGTATTCCCATTGATAATCACTTCTGTGCCTGTGATGCCCGCGTAATCCGCAACACCTGCCGCAGTTGATAAATGAGGCATATACGCATCAACACTAATGCCATTCTCGCTAGTCACCCAAATTCCTTCGTCGGTATGTACAACAATCGAATGATTACCTTCGGTATGACCCGGTGTATGAATCAATGCCACACCTTCACCCAGCATAATATCGCCGTCAAACTGAATCACTTTGTCTTCTGGAATCCCCTTTACGCCATTTGGGCAATACCAATCGGCTTGATACGGATTCAAATCTAACGTTGAAGCCCACTCACGACGATGAACCAACAGCTTCGCATTCGGGAATAGTCCTTTCTCAGTAGCCGTCCCTAACCAACGACGCACATCCTGCGTATGCAAATGATCATAAGTAATATAATCAACATCTTCTGGCTTTAAACCAATTTTTTTGAGGATTTTAGGGACGGTGGATTGGCGTTTCACCACCAAATTCACCAGCAAACTCGGCGTCTTATCCTGCACTCTGCGGAAGAATGGCGTTTCGCCATTACGTTCATGATCAGACGGTGAAACCAACAGGGTTTTCAACCCCTCGGATGTTTGGAACTGGACGACAAAAAGACGATTTTGCAGATGTAAATATTCAACCAAAGCCTCATGCGCAAACGCATTGCGCAAGCCGTAACGTGTTGGATAAGGCACTTTCACCAAATCAAACGACTCGTGATATTTCACTTTCGGACCAGCCAGCATATCTTTGCGAAACAGCTCGGCCGCTTTACGTGTATCTTCAACCCGCGCCATTTGACCCAACGCGCTGCGGCAACCTTCAAAATGTTTGATCTGGGTAAAATGACTCATGCCTAGCTCCTCATAAAATTATTCTGACGCACAACATAAACAATTGTTCACTTTCAAATTTCACAGCATATCGCAACGAACTCAATGCTTCTCAATATCCAGATACATCCACATTGACGACAAAATCGGATGCCTTTTATAGCCTTTTACCCAAGGACGAATCAACGAATTACTCACCCGCGACATACCGAGCAACCACGCCCCATCCGCTTCCACTTGACGATTCATCTGCACATACAACTGATTACGTTCACCACCCGCTGGCAAGGATTTAGCTTTCTCATAAAGCGCATCAAAAGCTGGGGAGCTATAGCAACCATGGTTCCCTTGTTTCGCGTTCGGGCCATAAAGCAACTGCATGAAATTTTCACCTTCAGGATAATCCGCAATCCAAGCCCCGCCCCACATCATCAGCTTACACTCTGTCGCCGCCTTCAAATTATCAGCAAAACTACTGACAGGAAACTCGACGCGAATACCAATGTCATCCAAACCATGTTTCCAAATCTCAGATCTAATTTGGGATTTACTATCGGCTTCCGTGGTGATTTTTAGCAACAACGGCTTACCATTCGGCAATGTCCGATAGCCATCTTTACCGCGCTTATATCCAAAATGATCCAGCAATTGATTTGCTAAACCAATGTCATACCTCACACTACTCCGATAAGTCGGATCATGTCCCTCAACCCCAGGAGGAATAATCATTTGCGCTCTGACCGCCTGCCCCATTTGCAAGATATTCAAGTCATCTTGAATGTTATACGACAGGATAATGGCACGTCGCAGCGCAATTTTTTCTAAGCTATTGCCACCAATAATCGGATCACGTTGATTCAAAATCGTATAAGTCACTTCAGGTTCTGTGCTGCTAAACAACTTAATCCCTTGTTTGGCAAAATCAGGCTTTAACACACCACGACTCATCGCAGTTGGCGTCAGACTTGGTGGTAATCCTGCAATATCTAACTGTTTACTTTGAAATGCCAGCCAACGCGACTGTTCTTCTTCGATAATATCGACTTCAACACGACCCACTTGCGGCAGTTTTTTGCCTTGCATGTCTTGTACAAGTTGATTGTCCCACGCACTGCCCGTTGATTTAAAATCCCACGTCACATGACGAAAATGAGGATTATCGACTAAAACAATCTTGCTCCGTGGCACATATTTTTTCAGCATAAACGGGCCAGTACCGACAGGATGCTGAGCAATCTGCGCCCCATACATCTCCACGACTTCACGCGCTACCGCACCAAAGCCCCCATAA
>CAYJUB010000375.1:0-3208 GCA_964373145.1 uncultured Moraxellaceae bacterium | reverse complement strand
CTTTCGCCACGGGTGGCGTCAATTTTGTTCGCGTTATAAATTTAAGGGTTAAATATGAAAAATTTAAGAGAATTTCTCAAGAATCAGCAAGTTTTAATTTACGCCACCATCTTCTTTTCTATCCTTGTCACGATGTTGTTTAAAGGTATAGTTCATGGTCAATGGTGGGCTTCACCATAGGTACTCACCTTTTCTTACGATTATGTAAAATGTGTACCAAGCTCAGTATTTAGCAACTTTACACTCATTTAAATCCAATTTCTTGTACAGTGCAAATAATTGATGTATATAAAATGGAACATCAAAAACTAAAGTGAATAATAAGAGGACCACATGTCACCACATCAAGTCATAACAAAGAATTATCCTGAGAATCTTTCGAATGGAATAATGATCTGCGGCATCAATTTTGGTTTTTCGGAAGTGGATAAAGCGAAAGAAGAGCAAGCGACTACAGACTATAAGATAGACGAATTATCATTCTTTTCAGATCAAACTGTAAACAACACACGCTTTCGCAATAGAGTGCTGACTTGGTTAAATAGCTGGGGCTTCAATTTACCGTCAGCACCAGATAAAGAAAACGCATTTGCCCGCGCTTTTTTTCAAACCAATTGGCTCGATACACAAACCCATAGCATCAATAGTGATGAAAACATAACGATTAATACGCTGGTGCAAGAATCAGACAGTTTTTTGCGTTTACTTGAAGAGCGTAAACCTGATGTCATTATATTTATCGGTGCGATGTTGATTGAAGCACTTAGTGACATTTCTATTCGCGATCGTGTTGAATCTATATTAGGAGCGCGCTCTGGAAATGCCGAAATCTATCAGGGCGAATTACCCGATGGAAAAGGACGCAAGTTTAAAATGCTCACGCAGAAATTTGGTAATACTCAAATCATCAGCCTGCCACATCCTCAGACTAGAGGCTTAACAGATGCATACATTGCCTCTCTAAAGCCGCGCATTCATGTGATCCACAATATACTAGAAAAAGTCCAACGCAAGCGCCCCTAAACTCATCTGCGGTACATCATCAACCTCGATACCAAGTTCACCTTTTTCATTTGCTCAACCGAGTTAATCGCGGGACAAAATAAGTTTGGGCTGCCGACAACAATTGCCAAGGATTGGGCTCTGGAGATCGCGACATTGATACGGTTTTTGCTGTATAAAAAATCGATGCCACGCGGACTCTCGGCCGCATCGCTCGTACATAGACTAAAGAAGACAATCGGCGCTTCTTGACCTTGAAAGCGGTCAACGCTGCCTACTTTAGCTTCTTCGCCAAGCGCTTTTCTGAGTAACTCGACTTGATAGTTATAGGGTGCGACAAAGAGCATATCGTCAAAGGTCACTTTTTTGCTTACGCCAGATTTATCAGTGTATGAACTACCCAATAAGCTGTTTACGACGCTCTGGATTTCTTGGACTTCTTCTTCACTACCGAGCGTATTTCCTTGATGCTCAACAGGAATAAATACGATCCCAGTCAGTGGGTCTGAAGCTGGCGCCCATTGATGGTCGGCATGATCAGTTAGTCTTAAAATCTGTTCGTCATTATCCGCATCACTCATCAGTTTTCCATCATAGATGGCTTCACTGATGAAGTGATTGACCTTGCTATGCATGCGATAAGTCGTCCCCAGAAAAATCCCTAGCTCTGGCGCAATGGCAGGAGTATCTCCAAGTAAGTAATCCAAGATAGATAAACCACTCTCACCGGGATGTGTACCTTGTGATGGCTGACCCAGCTGCATTTGGTCGCCCATGATCACGAGGTTACGAGCGCTTTGACTCATCCCGATGAGATTGGCTACAGCAACTTGACCGGCTTCATCAATAAACAAATAATCAAATTGATCAGCAAGATCCGCTCTAGAGAAACCCCAAGCGGTGGTCCCAACAACGCATGCATCATTACCGATCTTTGACTGGATATCAGTGTTTGAAATGACTTCAATCCCTAATGCCTCAATCACCGCCTCATCGGTATTTTTAGTGCAGAAAAAATCAGCATTGATTTTCTTTTCTGCGCAGTATTCGGCAACACCAAAGAGTAGGTTGTTGATCGCTTTATGGCTGTTGCTTGAGATTCCAATCCGCTTATTGAGTTTCAATAGGTGAGCGATGATGTGCTTTGCCGTATATGTTTTTCCAGTGCCTGGGGGACCTTGTATCGTTAGATAACTGTGATCTAGGTTTTCTACCGCATGAATAATCTGCTGCAAGCGCTGTGCAGGGTCTTGAGTGGTGACGATAGCGGAGCCGTGGGGCAAGTTGTGTACACGAGGGAAGTCTCGTTTTAAAAAGTCGAAAATAGCTTTCTTTGTCAGTCCTTGCTGAGCGAACTCTTCCGTCACGTTCTGTATGGTTTCAGGAATCGGCGCGGTATTGATGTATTCGTCTGGAACGAGATGAATGAGAAAAGGGGGCTCTTCCTTAGCTCGGACGACGATTAATCCGCGATCAAAATCACTTTCATCCTCATCGACTTCAACTTTGATAGATTTCCCTTCTTCATTGAATACGCCGAGCAGATAATAGTTATTAAAACCACTTTTCCATTCTTGTTCTATTGAAAAGGAGTACTCATAGGACAGGTTCTTTGCCCGAGGTGTTTTTTTTAATGGCTCTCTCGTTGTGCGCTCGCAACTGGCTAAACAATCAACATCATCTTCTAACTCTTCTAGACTTGAACCGAGTCTGTCAAAAAGTCGCCACCACATCGGTTTTTGCTCTCGTCGATGGAAGTCTAAGGTCCAAGCCATATGACTGGATAAGTGGCCGAATTCACTATCTAGATCTTGATTAGCTGCTTGAAGCAATCCATCACGTAATCTGGTACGTGCGGTAATTTCTTCTGTCAACTGAGGCTCTTCAAGTGTGCCTTTTGATATAAATGTAATGCCAGCTTCTTGCTGTCTTGCCCGTAACCACTCCACAAGCTCTTGTGTGGAGTCGCAGTCATCTTTGTTATAGTCGCGAATATTCTTGAGCGTCACATCACTCTGCCATTGATCTGAAGCTTCTCCAGCGAGCCATTTCTCACGCCACTGTTCATAAACGACGATGGAATCTCCACCATTACCAACCTCCGTATTACGAGCACCGCTATACAAGTGGTCAGTGTTCTTGGTGGAGTAACTGGGTTCTCCGACCATTAAACCCGTCCGGACGACTTTATTGAGATCAACAAAGA
>CAYJUB010000374.1:0-3212 GCA_964373145.1 uncultured Moraxellaceae bacterium | reverse complement strand
CGATATGAGCAAAATCGGACTCGGTTTGCGTCTACCACTGACTGTACTGGCAAATGAATATCAAGCTCAGGTTCACGCTGCATTGGTTGAATCTGGGGTATTGCCTCGCTAATTTGATCTGATGTCGGTGCAATTTTATACCTACTTCCTGATCAAATCAGCAATAGGCGATCATTATCCCGACCATCTAAGAGCGACTATAAGCGAAGAGAGACATGATTATGCTGCAACGTGGTTTAGGCTTTAATGCTATTTTGAGCAACAGATCCACTCGCACAGTGACCACATTGGCGATCGCCGCGTTAAGCGTAGGCTTAGTCGGTTGCAGCAGTTGGGGCATTAGCAATAGTTCCATGGACTATAAAAAAGCGCAAAGCATCGCGCCAGTTCAAGTGCCAGAAACGTTTAAAACACGACAAATTGCGCCGCTTTATCCTGTACCTGTCGTACCAAGCAATAGTGCGTCTGAAGCGTTGGTGCTCAGCAATCAAAGAGGCAATATCTTTGTTGTACCAAAGCCAAAACCGCTCGAAGAATCCACCATCACCACCACACAAATTGGCGATGGTAAACCTTCCGCTCCGCAACTGGTGATTGATGGCAATGGCTACCCGATTATTAAAGTATCCGGAGATGCGAACCAAATTTGGGAAATCATTAATCGGACTCTCAGCGTCACCAATGTCGAAGTGAACAAACGTAATGCCACTGCAAGTCGCTTTGATGTGGTGATCGATAAGACCACGTACCAACTCAGATTGAGCCGAATTGGTAATGTCTCCACGGTTACCCTGCAAAAAGCAGATGATTCGTTGGCTGATAAAACCGTCGCTAATGACCTGCTGAACAGTATCATCCAGAATTGGTCAGCGTAATCGAGATTTCGACGTCATTGACTTGTAGCATTATCCTGTAGATTTGATTTGAAAACGCTATTTGTAAAGAACACAGCAACACTGCTGATTGATTGTTATTAAAACCGCTTAATTGGATCATGATTCATGCAAAAACAAGCACTACTGTACACAGGCAAAGCCAAATCCGTTTATGAATCAACTGATGCAGATCATCTGATTCTGGTGTTCCGTGATGACACGTCCGCATTTGACGGCAAACGTGTTGAACAACTCGCACGCAAAGGTCGCGTGAACAACTTGTTCAATGCATTCATCATGCAAAAATTGTCTGATGCAGGCATTCCAACGCATTTTGAAAAATTGCTGACGCCTGATGAAGTCTTGGTTAAACGCCTGAACATGATTCCAGTGGAATGTGTGGTGCGTAACTATGCAGCGGGTAGCTTGTGCCGCCGTCTGGGTTTAGAAGAAGGTCGTCCGCTGACACCGCCTACGTTTGAACTGTTTTATAAAGATGACTCTTTGGGTGATCCAATCGTCAACGAATCAGTTGCGGTCACACTCGGTTGGGCAACTGCTGAACAGCTCGCGACCATGAAAGCATTAACTTACCAAGTAAATGACGTGTTGAACGCATTGTTCGATCAAGGCAACATGATGTTGGTCGATTTCAAACTTGAGTTTGGTGTGTTCCACGGTCAAATCGTATTGGGCGATGAATTCAGTCCAGATGGTTGCCGCTTGTGGGACAAAGACAGTAAGAAAAAACTCGACAAAGATCGTTTCCGTCAAGGTCTCGGCGATGTGGTTGAAGCTTACGAAGAAGTTGCTAACCGTATCGGTGTGGACTTAAGCAGCATCTAATGCTTCGTCTGATTTTCGCAAGGCTTGTCAAAGAGAACGGTCTTGTGTTTATCAGAATGGCAGCATAGAATGCCTGCCGTCGGAGAGGTGGCAGAGTGGTTGAATGTACCGCACTCGAAATGCGGCGTAGGGTTAAACCTATCGAGGGTTCGAATCCCTCCCTCTCCGCCAATAGATTCAAAAAAGCCCTGCTAATTTTTAGTAGGGCTTTTTTATGGTTGTTTGTCTACTATATCTAACGAAATCTATCGAACCCTTAAATCATTAAGATCCCTAAGAACGGTCAAGCCACAGATCAGTTTCGTTTTAATATGCTCAAATCTATATTTTACAAAATCAAAAAAACTTTTAGCTGATTTATATTTCAATCGAGCCAAATCTCTTTTTGCAAATAAATGCCCCTCTTCTGCCGCTTTAGCAAGGTACTTCAAATAGAACACTTCATTTTCTACGCTGCCTTTGTAACCTGAGTAAAGCTGAGAAACCCAATAGGATGCTGACGGATTTCCTGTAGAAGAAGAAACTTCAAAATAATGTAGAGCATTCTTAGTATTATCTACACGGAGATACAGTGCCGCCAAATCATAGGCAATATCTACTCTGCCCTTACCCATCAGATCGAGATATATTTCTTCAGATTTTTCAAAATCAACAGAACCGCCCAAACCCTTTTGATACATATATGCTAATTGAATTTTTGCATCATCCAGAGACAGTCTTTCAAATATAGATCTAGCTAATACATAATCTCCTTTTTGTAATAATTCAAAAGCTTCCCAGAAATCATGTAAATCTTGAGCAGACATTTTTTTCACCTATACCGTTGGTTCTAATAATTTTATTAGTTAACGTAGGCTGGGGTTAACCCCAGCTAAACATTAGAATCTAAAACCTTCTTGATATCTGTAGGCACATTGTTCATTTTTATTCTGTTGCTGGGGTAGAACCCCAGCCTACTACACTATCGAGGGTTCGAATCCCTCCCTCTCCGCCAATAGATTCAAAAAAGCCCTATTCATTATTGAGTAGGGCTTTTTTTATGAATCGCTATTAGAAAATCACATCATCATGATGGCAATCAATAATCCACTAATCATCTGAAAAAGATAACTTCGCTTTCCACTCTTTCAGCATCTGAACCGTGTCGTGATCGTTCGGGTGAAAACTTGGACGTAAGTAATCAAAAAAGTGTGGCAATGCTTTTGTAAACATCCCTCGTGGACCATAAAAAGTGTTGGCAGCATGCAGCCAATACTTCGGTGATAATTTACGGTCTTGACGCAAGAAACGCGCAGTAAAGAATGTTTGCGCCGTTAGAATCAAGGATGTCGCCATTACAATACCCACGATGCGTAACACATAAGCACCACCTTTATCGGTGCCATAGACTTGTTGATAAACATCATAAGCAACCGCTTTGTGTTCAGTTTCCTCAATCGCGTGCCACACCCACATTTTGAACATTAGGGGATCAGATTCTAGTTCTGTTAG
>CAYJUB010000373.1:0-3220 GCA_964373145.1 uncultured Moraxellaceae bacterium | reverse complement strand
TCATGATGACACCTTTAAAAAAGTAAAATTAATAGAAAAATTAAACTAAAATTTCAAGGTGTATCGAGGAGGTGGGTCAGGTAGGGCGAAGTAACCATCGGTGGTTATATTGGGGTAGGGCAACGTTGCTTGTGTCGTATTCAGCTCAGTTTGAATGGCGATCATCGTCAATTCTGGTGACTTAAACTCAAGTCCTAAACACGCATAGTGGTTTCCACAACTCGTCTTTTCTTGATCATGGTGCGATGGAAAATCTGGGCTAGATGCTTGGACATCTCCCATCATTTCTGCGCAGTGTGAGCTCATCGCTGGCATTTGATCCATCGTCATCTCGGTCACCATCGCAATGCTTTTTGTGGTGATACAGAGACTGACAATCATCAGAATTAAAATGCGGAGCTTTGAATAAGAAAAATTGATCATAGAATTGGAGTATGTTTCCTTGCGTGTAGAAACTCAATAAACAGTACTGCGTTTGTTGTTAAGTGTTGTAGCAATAAAAAAGACCCAATCAATATCAGGTCTTTTTGTATTTCTGAATCAAAACTTACTCAACTGGTGAGATTTCTTTCAACGGCTTGCCGTGAAACACAATCCCTTCCCAGCCAAAGTGTTTGAAATTGCGAATATTCTGATGATCCTCACCATTCGGTGTTGCTTTGACCGAGAGATAATGTTCCGCAAATAATTCCAAAGTGTCCAAATCACTCAAATCATGCAATTTAGCAAATGCAAAAACACGGCAGCTCCCTGAGTTTTCGCCAGCAGCATTGTGCAATTTGCCATTATCAAATGCAGTCGGTGTAAATTCATAATGCGTATTAATTAAATCAAGCACATCAGAAAAAGTCGCTTCTTGTTGATCTAAGTGGTGGAGTAACGCAGAAATTGCAGCAGCCATTTTAGTTCCTATACAAATGCAAACACAGACGAATAAAGATATTTAACTAACATTGTCAATGCATTATAGCGCAATGTAATGCTCAGTTAATGGTTTGAAATTGTCATTCACCTTGAGATGAATCATATTCCAATAATGACCGCTGACCGTTCGATTGATCATCATCGTTTCTGCTGATGGCATGAAGCTCTCCCAATATTTTAACGATTGGCGCAATTGATCGACCGTTTTGATATGGACGGTACTTTTTTCAAAATCAAAAGGTTGAGTCATGGGTTCGAGTAAAATATTTTTCCAATCAATATAAAAGTCTGCTGGAACTTGTCCATGCGTGTTACGGACTTTGAGTTCTTGTAAGCTTTTTTCAATAATCGGCACATTCTCACTAATTGCCGCAGTCATGAGGTTTTTGTACGACTTCACCACGGACTGATCGAGTTCTTTCACCCCGCCAAAATCGTAGACAACCACTGAACCATCAGGACGGAAAGCGAAGTTGCCGGGATGCGGATCGCAATGAAAGCTGTTTAAGATGAAGATTTCTTGGGCAAGCATGTGAAATAAACGCGTACCCAGCTCATTGCGAATTTCCTGTGGATATTCTGCGGCCGTTTCGACCGAATCCCCTTTCTCTTCGCTTAAAGTCAGAACACGACGACTCGAATATTCGGGATAAACTTTTGGAATAATCAGCTTGCTGTCTTTCAAGTTATGAAATGCGGCAAACACATTGAGATTGTGTGCTTCCTGCAAATAATTTAATTCAGCATGTAGGCTTTCTTGAATTTCATTAAACAACGCATCTTGCAGTTTTTTATCAATTTTCATGACGCCAGCAAGTTTTAGTGCCAGTCTTAATTGCTTCAGGTCACTGTCGCAACTTTCATCAACCCCTGGATATTGCACCTTCACCACGACAGGTTGACCATTGGGAAGCACTGCGCGGTGGACTTGTCCAATCGACGCTGAGGCAAAAGATTTTTCTTCAAAGCTTTGAAATATCTGATCAAGCGGTTTGCCGAGTTCACGTTCAACTTGTCCACGAATCACAGAAAATGCAACTGCAGGCGCTTGGCGTTGTAGTTTCTTCAGCGCATTGGCAATTTCTGGCGGAAACAAGTCTTGATATTGCGAGGCGACTTGGCCAATTTTCATGGCAGCGCCTTTCATCTCGCCCAATGTATCTGCGATTTGTGCCCCGATTTTTTCAAACAATTCTGTCCGCGCAATGTCTTTTTGTTCTTGCGTGCTATTGATCGACTTGATGGAGTTCGACATCGCTTTACCTGCGATGCTGGCAGTCATACCAGCAAGCTTTAAAAAGCGACGACCTGGGGTCGTAGTAGGGCGATCAGACACGTTTTCATTCCTTTTGATGCGGTGTTTTTAGTGAGTGTTCCTAGGATCAAAGAGTGTCACGCTTTTTTTGCATTGGCAATGTGTATTGTAAGTAAATTAGGTATTCATTCTTTTGTCTTTTTTTTATAAAAAATTTCATTCTATTTGTTCGAATTGATTAAGTTGACTTTCTCCTTAAAGCTAGATTTATTAATTACAAAACGTACTATTGGAAAAATTAGGGGAAGAAAAAAAGCGTATAAAATCATTAATGCGCCTATCCCAGCTAATAGTAGGAAAAACCCAAAAATAATTAATAATGCGCAGCCGCCAAATACCAGAATGATGATTGTCATCTCTCTGGTTAAAGAGGGGCCTTTTGCTATAAGCCAACCAATCATACCCAATAGAGAGATTGTGCTAAATGTAATTAAAGCTACAGATGTAAAACCGAGCATATTTATCCATAGAGAAGCTGGTTCAGTTTTTTTCAACAAACTTGGCGAAATATTGATGAGTATAGAGTTGGGTAAAATCTTAAATAAGCAGATGAGTAATATTACAGTTGGATATATAAGGTAACAAAGATATATCCATGCTTTGGCAACAATCTCACGAATAGCAGTAAAGGTAATCATTTGAAGAGGTTCCAAAGCAATAGATTGCTCTCAAGTTTAGTTTTTATAATTAAATCAATATACAATATAGCACTAATTTGAACTATATAAATTTAATCGCCACACGTCGTTCTCGTACACGCAACCTTAATAGCAATAAACTCGCCGCAACAGCCAGTCCAATCAACAGTCCAAACCAAAACCCTTGCGCCCCATAATTGAGCACGCGAGACAAAATAATACCGACAGGAAACGCAACCACCCAATAGGCAAAGAACGTAATCCACATTGGCACGTTCGTATCTTGCATTCCGCGTAGGCATCCCGCTGTCGTCACTTGCCAAGAATCAACCAATTGATAGGC
>CAYJUB010000372.1:0-3224 GCA_964373145.1 uncultured Moraxellaceae bacterium | reverse complement strand
GATTTTGAACAGATGCATGCGGAAGTAATAATGCCAAGGTACGGTCATCATGATGTCCAGCACTAAAGAAATGCATCCATTCTAAAAGTGCATTTTCTGGCTGTTCTTCAGCCAATGGGTTTTGTAACTCTTGCCAGAGTGCATCCCATTTTTGCTGATTTTTAAGTCCTGCATCGGTTTCAAATCGGGGGTCAGAAATGCCATCGGTCATCAGGATCACAGCGGCAATATCATCAAAATAACCAATATTGACCCGGTCGTTAAAGTTGCTGAGAATTGATTGATCCAGAAATCGAGTTTGTCCTGCAAATTCACCACTATCGGGCGTTCCCATCAGGCCTAATTGATCCCCGCTATAGACGACAATCGCGCCATCACCGATCCAAAAGGTACTCATGAACGTTTGCTGATCTTGTTGCTTCACCACCGCCGCAAGTAGCGTGGTGGCAAAAGCTTTGGCGGGGACATTTTGCGCTTGAGCTTCGGTTTCAATCCTTTGAATGGATGTTTGAACCACTTTATAAAAAATATCCTGAAATTTTTGATATAACGTCGCTTGCGCCTTGGTTTTGCTGTTGTCATCGCCTGAAGCTGTTTGCCATTGTGCGAGGTTTGCATCAATAGTATTTTGATTTTGTTGAAGATAATAAATTAATAATTGCCCAACACAATCTGCGGCAATTTTAGAACCTTGGCGTGAGAACTGCGCGCTGCCTGCGCCATCTGCAACCACCAATACACTCCACGGACTATCCGTAACCTGCCCGATAAAAAAGTCATCCTCTCTAAAAGTGCCTGCGTGCTCATGCGAACGCCCACGACGGCTGGCAGCAATCAATTTAAAATCATCATTGCAGATCATGTGTTGTGCAGTATGGGCTTTGTGATACGGTTCATCTGCGCTGGGTTCATTCACCTGCCACAAACTGCGCGGATCAGCATTAATAATGAACGTGCATTGCCCTGAAAGCCATTCGTTTTGGTCACGATATAAGAAGTAAATCTGATAATCACCCGCCACAGTGGGTGTGCCGACAAAGTGAGCTGTTTGCGCGTCAAATGCAATCCCGACTGCGCTAGAAAATTTCACGCTATTCTCTTTGATTTCAATAGCTTTATTGCTAGCACCTTGTCTTTTAATTTGCGCCTGATAGGGCGAGTCAACCCGCGCATTGGCAATTTGAAAATGAGGCATTTAACCTTTGCCTCGTTTGACGTTAAAGCCTTCGTCACCACCATAACTAAAGTTAACGTGGCGGCGGCACCAAGGACAAGAGACGTCTTCACTAAAACCGTCATAACACATTAAGTTACCACAACTACACATCGCAAAGGCAGATTCGGCAAAACAATGCGGACAGCTTGTCGCGCCTTGTAACAGCGTGGTATTCACCTGTTGTTGATTCGCCGCTGGATCTGACCAACTAAAGTAATCTTCAGTCAGCGGGTAGCAATCGTCTAAGCGAAAATGATACAGGCTGATGCCGATCCCTTCAGGTGCTTGATACTGTAGCTCGCGGTCGTATTTGATAATATAAGGGGCGCCTAGTTTCTGGCAGCGCCCAACTAAGGTCACGCACTGTTCATCAATTTGGCTGTTGGGTTGGCTCTTTTTGGCCAAATGCATAAAGCGTTCGTCCAGTGGCGGTAATACGTCTTGCTGTGCACCACTGCCAATACTTTTGCTTTGTGCCATCACCGAAGCACTGATCCATTGAAAGAATTTTTTAAAATCACCTTCTTGTAATTGTTCAAATGAAATCGTGTGTTCGGTCAACCGTTTTAGGGTGTTAAAATCAACGGCTTTGCCCATGCCTAGCGCAATTAAAGTCACGCGCCTAGCATAACGCTTATTCCAACGATAAATCGCATCTTCACAACGATCTGTGGGGCGACCGTCGGTGAATAAATAAACAATTGGTTTCCAGTCGCCCTTGGTATCCTCTGTGGTTTTAATCACATGGCGATCTATCTCGTTCATTAAATGTTCAAGTGCTTTGCCTAAATTGGTGCCACCACCGAGCGGTAAATTGATCGGGTAAAACGCAAACACTTCCACCAACGGGACTAAAGTTCTTACAATCCCTGCAAAGGCAATCACTGAGACATGAACCGTTTCGAGCGCATACGGGTCTTTTCGTAATTGTTGCATGACATGCTGCATGCCTTGCTGCATCTGTTGCAGGTTGTCGCCCACCATGGATTCTGAGCAATCTAAAACAAAAAATACAGGTAAACGACGCATTACATTTCCTTCATTTTATAGATATAAAACCCTGAATTTTTGTTACAGCACCAATTGCACTTCGGGCGGGGGTGGCGGTAATGAAATATCGTGATTGATTCCTGCATTGCTACTGCCTGCCACCACACTGGCGGACACCCATTTAAAGAAGCCAGCAAATGAAGCTGCGTCCATGGAATCCAGCACCACCACACGATCAGTCAACTGTAATAAATGTTCTTGCTTGGCTTTGGGGCCAGCCGCACACGCCACAATCGAGGCAAAATCGCGTTGTTTGATGTGGGGAATGGCTTGTTGATAGGCATAGACATCAGACGGGGAGCCATCGGTCATGATGAACAACAAGGGGCGCCAATCGCCTTCGGCATCAGGGGCGCTTTGACGAATTTCGGCATCCACCCGTTCAATCAACAGCTCTAACGCCGCACCCATAAACGTTGCGCCAGCACTAGGTACTTCGACCTCGGTCAATTGCACTTGATTAAGCGGCGTTAACGGCAGATATTCCCGTGCTTCAATATCAAAGGTAATGATGCTTAAATACACGCTCTCTAACGCATAAGAATCTTGGCGCAAGGCGCTCAGCATAGATTGCAAACCGACATTGACCGAATGAATGGGTTCGCCACGCATCGAGCCAGAGGTATCTAATAAAATATAAACAGGTAAACGTCTGCTCACGCAACTGACTCCATTTTAATTTTAATTTGATTTATCCCTGTAAAATATAACCCATCTTTAAGACAGGTTAGATTAATAGTTGAAACGTATTTTAAGTATTCTTGCTCTGAAGTCTTCCCCTTGAAGGCATAGGTATCTACACAACTTTTGGTTGTCTGTAGCAATCTGCCCAACATCAAGATCAAATGCAAATCCCTCCCAACCTCCCTTTGCAAAGGGAGGAGCTTTTTTTATTTTGGCATAGCCAAAATAGTTCCCTCCTTAGAAAAAGGAGGGCTAGGGAGGATTTGCTTTTGAT
>CAYJUB010000371.1:0-3229 GCA_964373145.1 uncultured Moraxellaceae bacterium | reverse complement strand
TGATCGTTCGATTACGGGTTATGTGGCACGTGATCAAATGGTGGGTCGTTGGCAGGTTCCAGTTGCCGATTGCGCGATTACCGTCACAGGTCATCAATGCACCACGGGCGAAGTGATGAGTATGGGCGAGCGCCCACCAGTTGCGTTGCTCAATCCAGCTGCGTCAGCACGTCTGTGTGTTTCGGAAGCGATTACTAACTTGGCTTCGACGCCAATCGACCATTTGGGTGATATTAAATTATCTGCTAACTGGATGGCAGCAGCAGGACAACCAGGTGAAGATCAAGCGTTGTTTGAAGCGGTTCGTACCATCGGTATGGAACTTTGTCCTGAACTCGATATCGCAATTCCAGTCGGTAAAGATTCATTGTCAATGCGTACTACTTGGCAAGATGATAATGGCGCTGAAAAAGCTGTCACATCGCCAATGACTTGTATTGTTACTGCGTTTGCACCTGTTCTGGATGTTACGTTGCATGTAACGCCTGAATTGCAAAAAGTGAATGAAGAAAGCGTTTTGGTTCGCGTCGATCTATCACGCGGCAAGTTCCGTCTTGGCGCGTCTGTACTGACTTTGGTTTATAATCATCTCGGTGAAGTGACTGCCGATCTTGATGACGCGAGCGATTTGAAAGCGTTCTTCAACGTGATTCAAGATTGGACAAAGCAAGGTAAATTGCTGGCTTACCATGATATTTCTGACGGTGGCTTACTGGCGACTGTTGCTGAAATGATGTTTGCTAGTCGTCTCGGTGTCGATTTGACTCTAGGTCAAACTCCAGTTGCAGAGTTGTTTGCTGAAGAAGTCGGTTGTGTGGTTCAAGTACGTCGTAGCGACTGGACTGAACTACAAGCTAAATTGGCTGATTCACCGCTTGCGAATGCTGTTTCTGTGATTGGTACGGTTAATGATTCAGACACGCTTACAGTTGCTGGATTGAGCTTACCGCGCGTTGATTTGCAAACTGCATGGGCAAAAGCAAGTCATCAGATTCAACGTCTACGCGACAACAGTGATTGTGCCGATCAAGAATTTGCACTCATTAGCGACAAGTCACATCAAGGTTTGATTGCGAAACCAACCTTTGATTTGAATGAGCCAATCGAAGCGCCGTTCCTGAATTTGCGCCAACCAAAAATGGCGATCTTGCGTGAGCAAGGCGTCAATGGTCACATTGAAATGGCCGCGGCGTTTGATCGTGTTGGCTTCTCAACTTACGACGTTCATATGAGTGACTTGCTGGCCGGGCGCGTGCGTTTGGATGATTTCCAAGGACTCGTGGCTTGTGGTGGCTTCAGTTATGGCGACGTGTTGGGTGCTGGCGGTGGTTGGGCAAAATCAGTGCTTTACCATGCCAAACTCCGTGACCAATTTGAAAGCTTCTTCCATCGTAGCGAGACATTCACGCTCGGTGTGTGTAATGGCTGCCAGATGTTGTCTCAGTTGAATACCCTCATTCCGGGTGCGGAACTGTTCCCACGCTTTAGACGTAACACCAGCGAGTCTTTCGAGGCGCGTGCGGTGAACGTGCGTGTTGAGAAGTCACGTTCGGTCTTGCTGGATGGTATGGCGGGTTCGATTCTGCCGATCGTTGTTGCGCATGGTGAAGGCCGTGTGGATGCAACGTCTGATCAATTGGCTGCGCTGAATGCTCAAGAACAAGTGATTATGCGTTTTGTGGATAGTCAGGGTAATCCAACGCAAACCTATCCACTCAATCCAAACGGTTCACCAGAAGCGATTACTGGCGTAACTTCGCTAGATGGTCGTGCAACATTGCTGATGCCGCATCCAGAACGTAACGTTCGTGCGTTGCAGCATAGCTGGAAGCCTGAAGATTGGACGGAAGATGGCGCATGGTTACGTATGTTTAGAAACGCGCGTAAGTTTGTCGGCTAAGGTTGCTGGCCAAGCGCGATGTATAAACTGACCTTTTACGTCCCAGACACGCATGTTGAAATCGTTAAAAAAGCGATTTTTGCAGCGGGTGCGGGACGTTGTGGGACTTACGATTCGTGTAGTTGGCAAGTCTTGGGGCAAGGTCAGTTCCAACCATTAGAAGGTGCAACGCCTTTTATTGGTGATGTGGGGAAGTTGGAGAAGGTTGCAGAATGGCGCGTGGAAACGGTGGTTGAAGATGAATTTATCCAAGCCGTGATTCAGGCGTTACGTGCAGCACATCCATATGAAATGCCTGCGTTCGATGCGGTTAGGGTGGAGTTTTGGTAGATTGATTTCTGCCTATAAGCCATGCTTTACGGAAATATTGCTTAGCTTTTCGTGGCTTAGACATAAGATCAAGAAAAATGCCAAGTTCGGTATAAGCTTCTGCATCTGTTGGATCAGCAGTAATAGCCATTCTGTAGGAGTGTTCTATTTCTGAGAGAGGGTGCAAGTCGTCTTCAAAATTCATAAGTTGAATAAGATCCCCACGCATTACCCAAAGTCGTGCACTGTTTGGAAATTCAGTCACTGATTTATCACATAAAGCTATAGTTTCAGGTGTTGGCTCTAGCTCATTTCGGGACGGCCAATGGCTCTTAATGAGCTCGAAATATTCTTCTTCTGTCATATTTATTCAAATTCCTAGTTCATGTACGATGAGCTTTAGCCATCCTACGATTTCTGCGAGCATTTTGAAAGGCGGGCGGATTGTGTTTAATATCGGTGGTAATAAGTATCGTTTAATTGTTGCTTTCGATTTTGAGCGACAGTTGGGTTATATCCGATTCGTTGGTACTCACGTCCAGTATGATCGTACAAATGCGGAGCTAATATGATTTCTGTTAATCCAATTCATAATGATGAAGACCTTTCTCAAGCACTTGAACGTATCGATGAGCTTTGGGGGGCGGCGGTTGGCACGCCTGAAGGGGATGAGTTGGACATTTTAACGATGCTCGTTGAGCGTTACGAAGATACGCATTATTCCATGCCGCCGTCCGATTCTGTCGCAGCGATCAAGTTTATGATGGAGCAGAAGGGTTTAACGCAAAAGGATATGGGTCAGTATTTAGGATCAGCCAGCAAGATATCAGAGGTACTCAACCGCAAGCGACTATTAAGCATTAACATGGTTAAAAGGTTACATCAGGGTTTGAATATTCCTTATGGTTGTTTATTGGCGTGAGCTAGTAAAAGAAGGGTTTGCTTTGTTAACTCACCCTACGCGATCTGACGACTATTTGACAATAGGCGTACCCCAGCCATCATATTCACCATTCCCTG